>JAKQFZ010001245.1 GCA_029558215.1 Candidatus Omnitrophota bacterium | reverse complement strand
GCGACTCCTGCAAGCAGTTGGTTGCACCAGTGTAATCGTTGGTCTCTCTGAGCAGAGTCGCCTGACGGATTTTCTGATCCGCATAGGCTGATTCATCCCCCAGACAGAAGAGAATCTCAGCGTAGACGGCAACAATATCCCCAAGATCGGGGTTGGCCGCGAGCACCTGCTCAGCCAACTGACGCGACTCTTGAAGAAGGCCTCTCTTTTGATCGCCCTCAGACGTCTGAATCTGCCCCCAGATCTCATCCAGCAGAGCCGATCCTTCCTGAGCGGCTGATCGGTTCATCCCTTCTTTCAGAAGCAACTGCACAAGTTGATGACGGATCGAAAAGTCCTGCGCAAAACGGTTTCTCACGCCTCTCAGAACTTCGACTGCCTTCTCCGCCAGACCGGACTGTGTATAGAGACCGGCCAGTTCGAGCCACTCGCGCTTGGCATCATCAATCCTGCCCGCCGAGGCCAGTTGCTCAGCAAGCGATTTGCGGAGAACCGTATTTCGAGGCTCCCAAGTAATGGCACGCTGATAGAGGGCAATGGCTCTATCAAGAACCCCTTCCTGTTGGTACTGTGTGGCCAGATCCGTTGCTTCGGCGATCGCGCCTCGAATGTCCTGGCGTTGGACGAGACACTCCATGATCTTCTCGGAGAGCGTTGGATTCAGACCGATCTTCTCCCGCGCCGTACGACAAAGGACAACCGCTTCCTGAAAGTGCTGTTGTGCAATCAGGGCATCCGCTCCGAGCAGGGCTTTCTCAATGGCTTTTTGCTGCTGACCGCTTTCCAGGGCGCTCAGCACAAGCCACTCATGAACTCTGGCATCGGAAGGAGTGAGAACTGCGATCTCTCCGAGCATCTGATCGAGGGCTTCCCCCTGGGATCGGTCACGGAATCGCTTTGCCAGTTGCCAGGCTGCAGCAACCGCAGCATTTGCATCACCCCGTTGCTTACACAGTGCAAAGATTCGCTCCAATGGTTGGTCAGAGTCAGGAAGCACATTGCGCGCACGTTCAAAATCCAGCAATGCAGCGGCTGGATTGCCCCGCTTCTGATGAAGATCCCCAGCATTCAGAAGATCCTGCGCAGCCTCCTGGATCTGCCCAAAGGCGCTGTTGACCTCCGAGCGCATCTCATGCACAAGTGGCGAATCACCGACGATGTTTTCTGTCTGGGCAAGCAGTTTCTCGAAAGTCTCTTTGGCCGCAACTTCACCCGTCTGCGTCTCCTCTGACCGAAACTTCAGAAGACTCCTCTTGCAGAAGTCCACAAGAATTCGCGCTGCTTGTTCCTTGTCACCTCGCAACGCTTCAACTGCAGCCATCTGACAGTGGAGATCTGCATCCTCAGAAGCCCATTCTATCGCGTCCCACAAACACTGACGTGCCCGAGAAAGAAGCAGAGGCCTCACCGCCTCCGCGGAGCTGTCCTGGGCTTGAGCACACAGAATTTCTGCCAGGCGACGGACATTGAGAACCGCCTGTTTCGTGTCACCCATTGCCCGCAGTGTCGTAGCAAGCCCCTGCAGCGCATCAACATTGTCGGGATCCACTCCCAACAGCCGTTTGTAGAGATCTAAAGATCCCTCCAGGTCACCCTCGGCACTTCGTTGTGCCCCCAGTTTCTCATAGAGTTGACAGAAAGCCTGTGTCTGACCTGTTTCCTGATACACTTCCCCAAGTTGAAAAGCAGCAGCCAGCGAATCGGGATTCTCCGAATGCGCTTCTTGATAGAGCCGACACGCCTCAGTCGTTTCCCCCTTCTCGCGAAGGATTCCAGCCAGGTCCAGGAGTTCCTCAAGGGCTTCACCACGTTTGCCTTGAGACTTCAGCAAACGAATCAACATCTCACGCGCACGCTGTGAATCGGGCGCCAATTCCCTGACTTTGCGCAAACACTTCTCAGCAAGCACGGGCTCACTGGTGTCCAGAAACAGCTGCGAAGCCTTTTCAAAAGCGGCGACCGCTACGTCCTTCTGCCCCGTCGCTTCGGCACATTCAGCAAGTTTCTGCCAGGTACGAGGTTTGGTCGCAAACGTCTGAACAGCCTTCTGGTAGATCTGGAGAGCCTGTTCGGGCTGAGCTGCAAGCGAAGCCAGTTTCACATATCCGTCATGAGATTGCTCTTTGAGACCCGTTCGATCGCTGAGTTCCGCCATCCGTTCCAGAACTGCGATATCTTCCGGCTCAACAGAAAGAATGAGGCGAAACTGTTGAAGAGCGTCCTGAAGATTGCCCTGCTCAACGAGGCTTTCGGCAAGAGCACGTCGCTCGGCAAGTACCTCTTTCTGAGATCCCTTCTCTTCCTGAATACCGATGAGTTTCTCACGAATGTCGCTACGCTGAGGTTCAAGAGCGAGAATCTGCTCACAGGTTGAGGCAATTTTGGGCAACGCTCCCTGTCGTTCATGGATGCCAAGCAGATTCTCCAAGACCACTACTGCTTCCCTGAGTTGCCCCTGCTTGGTTCGGAAATGCGCCATCTGTTGGAGAACTTCGGGATCGTCAGGAAGCAGATCCACCAGTTTCAAAAGGGTCTTTTCGAGCAAGGCACCGTTGCCTGCTCTTTTGGCCGTATGGGCGATGAATTGCATCCGCTCGGCTGCAGAGCGCGTATTCCCTTGTCGCTCGTAGACAGACGCCAACCGCTCATGGATAATCAGATTATCTGGATCCAGCGCCAACGCCTTGTTGAGTACCAAAGCGGCTTTCTGGTAGTTGGCAGAAGACTGTGTCTGAAATGCCCTCATCGCTTCTAACCTGTTCAGTCTGCAGCGCCTTCCTGCAGATAGAGATCAGCAAGGTGTAAATACTCCTCGACGGCTTCATGCACTCTGCCTGATTTCGCCAGGACATCCGCCCGGCTCTCAAGCGTATTCCACGCGTGGTGTGGCTCGCCAAGATTCTCCTGACACAAAGCCAGATGACGATAGACCTCTTCATCGCGAGGCTCGATCTGGATCGCCTGCCAAAAAGCCTGAGCCGCCTTGTGATGGTGACGCTGCTGAAGCAGGAGCCTCCCTGCCGCAACCAAGTGCTCAAAGGCTTGTTCCTTCTGATTCTGACGCCGATAGACACGAATCAAGCCTTGGTGCGCATGCAGATCATCGGAAGTCAGTTCGAGGATCATCTTGTAGCGCTTGATGGCAACTTCCGGCTCCAGTTTCTCCAGAAGACCGGCAATCCGCCGACATTCCTGAATCGCCTTGGCAGCTTGCCCACCGTCCAGAAGTGTCTGTACCAAACGTTCACTGACGTCAGTACGGTCAGGATGATCCTTGAGAATCGTTTCGCATATTTCGAGAATAGGCCCAACAAGCTCCTTCTCACGACAGATCTCGAGCATCTCAAGTCGCTGCGCCAACGCTTCTTTGATGTATCCCAACTGCGTATAAAGACTTGCCAGTTCTTCCCGCATCAGAAGATTGCCTGGCTCCAACTCCAGCGCAGTCCGACACTCCTGAATTGCCTCGTCGGGCTTGCCCGCCACCAACAACATTCGAACCACTTCTCGCTGCTGCTCCAGGCTGGCACGCGCGTCACCTTTCTGAAGGTACAACTGCACCAACCGACGACGAGCCGGAAGATGATCGGGCTTCAGCGTCAGAATGCGTTGCAGCGCACTGATGGCACGCGGGATGACCTCGCGCTTCTCGTATTCCTGTGCCTGCATCCAGAACTGCTCTGTGGCCTCGTCCACACAGTTTCTCTCGGCCAAAAGGCTGCCAAGGCGTCCACGGATATTGAGATTCTCAGGTTCAATCGCGAGAATTCTTCGGTAGTCATCTTCCAGGGAATCTAGCAAGCCCTGTGCCTGATGAATGTCCGCCACTTTCATGAAGGTCGCAACGGCACGCTCCATATCTCCCGCATCTGAATACGCTCTTGCCAAAGCGTTCAGAAGTCCAACACGCTCAGGATCCAGAGCACAGGCCTTGCGCAGATGTGAGCATGCAGATTCTGTCTGCCGATTTCGTTGTGCCTGCTGTGCAAGTTGGGAATACAGATCGATTGCCTTCTCAACGTGCTCCACAACACCGGATCGAGCACTCTCAGAGTATAGACGCGCTAGGCTTTCCAGTGTTGTGGCAGCAGGAACACCGCTTCGAATCGCCTTCTCGTAGGCCGCTATCGCCCCAGAGATATTGCCCTGATTCTCCAGCACGGCGGCTTCCTGAAGCACTCTTTGTCGATCTTGCTGGCGTTTGTCACTGTCCAACTGGCCTCGAATCTCATCAACCTGACTGCGAACTCTCGGCTGATCCGGCTGTCCCTTAAGCAATGCTTCAAGAATGAGGATCGCTTCTTCCGGCATTCCTTTCTTGAGAAAGTCTTCCGCGCTTTCCTGCGCACAATCGAGCGCTTCGTCGGTCAATCCCAAGTTCTGGAGATAGAGGATTTCCTGTTGGCGATAGGAATGCCATTCGGGACGAATTTCCACTAACTGCCTGATCGCCAAAAGCGCCGTCTGCCAGTCCTGAGCCTTGGCCGCACTGTCGGCCAAGTGCTCAAAGAAATCAATGGCTTCCGGGGTCTGACGCAGGTGAATATAAGCCTGAGCCATGCTCTTATAGTGAGACTCCTCGTGCGGAGCCAGACGCAGCACATGGCGGAAAACGTCAATGAAATCGGAAAGGTTCTCCTTTGCCCGAAAGATCTCTGCCAACCGTTGATATGTTGCAAGCGCCTGCTCCGTCTTGCCACTTGACTCCTGAAGTCTGGCCAGCAGCTGACAGGCAACCAAGACCTTCGGGCTATCTATCTTGAGAGAGAGGATGTTCTCGTAGACTTCCTGTTGCAGATCCGTTTGGTGCTTCTGTTCGTATCGCAATGCAAGATCGAGCAAGCAGCCAACGGCTTTATCTGAATCCCCTTTGTCCAGGAAGAACGAAGTCGTTGCCCGATATATCTCGGGGTTAAACTGATCGCGACGTTGCTCCAAATTCAAAAGCTGCTGGTACGTGGTCTCTGCTTTTCCAAGAAGACCCTTGGCCGCCAATGAACGCCCCAGTTGGAGACCATAGTCCACACCAAGTGCGTCCTCATCCATCTGAATGGCCAGCTCAAAAAGACGTTCCAGGGCGGACATATCCTCCGGATTCAGGGCAAATATCTTCTGGTAGGCTGAGAAAGCGCGCTTCAAATCTCCCTTTCCGATACACTCATCGGCGATGAGATTGTACTGCTCCGATGCTTTCTGAACAGCCCCAATACGCTTCTGAGCTTCCGCGAGACGCTCGCGGTTATCCAGACTGCGATAAGCCGGTTCGACTTGCGGGACGGAGAACAGCATCTCAAAAGCCTGTCGCGCCACATCCCAATGCGAAAACTCGAGCGCTGCCTCTCCCACTTCCAATGCCACCTTCGAGGCGCGTTCGGAACGGTCGAGTTCGAACAGTCTTCTCGCAAGACGCATCTGAAGAGTGAGTTTCTGCTCCATCTCCGAAGGACACGCATGTTGAAGCAACGACTCGATTGCCGCGGCGGCCAAGTCTGGCCGTCCGTTCTGTTCAAGAGTGTCTATCGCCAGAGAGTATTCACGGCGAGACTCTTCAAATTGCTCGGCACGTCCCAACAAGCCAGCAATTCGGACTCTCAAGTCCATCTGATCCGGAGCAAGGCTCTCTGCCTCACGAAGAACCTGTATCGCCTGTTCAACGTTCTGTTCCTCAATGACGCTCGCAACATGAAGGAGGATTTCAACCGCCCTCGGTCTCATGCCCTGCAAGGCAAAGGTGCGCGCCAACGCCTGATGAACCGTCATGTTGTCGGGACACAAAGAACAGCATCGCTCAAGGCAGTTCTGTGCCTGAGGAAGAAGACCTGATTCAAGAAACGCCAGACCCTTCTCCTCAAGCAGTTTCGAGGCACGGTCTGACTGCTGAGTACGCTGCAGAACATCACACAAGGCAACAATGGCAGCCACGTGCATCGGCTCGGCATCAAGAATCTCCTCATACTGCTGAATTGCCTGCGGAATGCTACCCTCTGAAGTCAGTTGCCTGGCTTTCGACAACATCTTCAGCAGCGCTTCCTGTGGCAGCACCGCGACACGGCGATTCTGAATCTCCTCATCCAGTTTGCCTATGACAGGATTCTGGGGACTCAATGCACGCAAGCGATCCAAAGAGGCTGAAGCGCCTTCCAGATCATTGAGTCGAAGCAGAGCGGGAACCAACTGCCCAAGCACCGCGATCTGACGATCACGCGCTTCTCGTGCCTTGGTTCTATCTTTGACGGAAGCCTGCTGCTCGTAAATGGCTGCAAGGCTCTTGAGTGCGGATGCATTCTGAGCGTCCAGTTCCAGAACTCGGGTGAGAACTCTCTCCAACTTCGCAGCATCCGCTTGAGCAGCATCCAAGGCTTTGTACTGTTCGGCAAGGCTCAAGTATTGCTTGACCGCCTCACCATCCATCCCACGCTCAAGATGGATCGAGGCGAGCGCCTCATATGCTTTCTCATTGACAGGATCAATGCGGATGATCTGTTGATAGACCAAATGTGCTTTGCTCAGAAACTCCTTTTCACGCCAGCTTTCCGCGGCCTGCAAGAGCGTCTCGATCTGGGCTTCCCGATTGCCAACACGCTCATGCAGACCGGCAAGCGCCAAGAGAAGTCTTGTATTTCGTGGATCTTCTTCAAGAAAGCGACTCACAAGACTCACGGATTCGGAAGACTGCTGAGCCCCGGCAAGGGATTCGGCAACCAGGCAGATCTCATCGAGCGCCGCCTGCCTTGATCCGGTGCTCCAAAGCAGTTCAGCAAGTTCCTGTTGCACCGATAGTGAGGCGACATGGGACAACGCTTCACGAAACCATTTCTCCGCTTCATGGCGCACACCGCGTTTGCGATAGTAACGGGCGAGTCGCAGTGCCATGTCGGATGACTTGTCGTGAATCAGCTGACGACCGTAAAGACGAGAGAGAGATTCCCACGCCCTTGGATTCTCTTCCTGCTGGGCAACCGCCTGTTCAAGAACTGCAATGGCACGATCGTAGTGCTCGGAGCTTTCCAGCGTCTCACCCAATGCCAGAAGCGTCTCTTGCGCCTTCTCCCGCATCCCCAACTCAGCATACGTACGGGAGAGACGGATGACCAACTCCTCTTCGTCAGAGGAGAACCGTCCCCTGGCCAGAAACTGGGCGACATCACGCACTTCTCGCGCAGGCTGTTGCGCGAGAAGTGCCGTTTCCATCCATGTACAGGCAGAACTCTGATCTCCTTGTGAAGTAAAATGCTCCGCAAGACGAAGTGCCTGCCCCCTCGCGGCGCTGGAGTTTCCCATATCACGAAGGGCGTTGTGTAACCGTATGCGAGATGGAATCTGCTCCGGATGTTTGTTCAGCAGACTGATGAGTTCATTGACTGCCTCTTCTTCGCGTTCATTGGCGAAGAAATAATCCACCAGCGATTCCGATTCCTTCAGCACTTCATCACGAAGGTTGGCCTTCTCAAGAACTGCGATGACTCTTCTTCGATCATCGGCCGCAAGTGAAGCGCTGGACTGGAGTTCCCGAACGACGGCCACCGCTTGATCCGTCTGAGCTTTCTCCAGGTATGCGTCTGCGAGGTTAAGGAGAAGACGGATGCGCTGTGATTCGTCCTCATCCATCCAGGAATCCGCCATCACGCGCAAGGCGAAGTCGTCTTTGGAATTGGTCTTCAGAAGGTCGCCACAAACGGCACGGATTCGCCTTACGACAGCGGGTGTTCGATCTTGTGATTTCAGCAAGGTCAAGAGGCTGATCCGTGCCTCACGCATTCGTGCCTTGCCTTCAGCGGACTTGTCCTGAATGTGTTTCAGGGCATCCAGGAGAGACTCATTTGCCTCGAGGTTCGCGGGTGCAAGACGGATCGCTTCCGAAAACGCTGACGAAGCATCAACCCATTCTCCCCTGCGAGAAAGGATTCGTCCCACCTGTATGAACGAATCCACGCTGTCCTGAATGTTGCCGCATTCCTCGCTCTTGCGCGCCAGTAACATCATCAGATCCGAGTCATCCGGCATCATCCTGAGAATCTCACGATAGCTGAAAGAGGCCTCCGCCTGGCGGCCTTGTTGGCTATGCAGTTCCGCCAGAGTCATCCGAGCAGAAACCGCTTCCCGAACTTCACCAGAGCGCTCCAAGACACGGCACAGCCCTTCCATGAGTGCGATATCTTGCGGGTTGATGCTGAGTGCCTGTCGGTACAGCTGCTGCGCCTGAGAATAGTCATTGTTCTCCAGACAACGCATGGCCAACTGGGAAATCCGAAGAAGCCATTCAGCCTTTTCAACCGCGCTGGCATCAGCGGCAATTGCTGACAACTTGAGAAGCGCGGATATGTTCCACGTGTCCATCTCCAGCACGGCACGGTATTCGGCTTCCGCCTGTTTGGTGTTTCCCTCAGCCTCTTCCTGAGCGGCCAAGGCGAGGCGTTGAACCACTGCCTGAGTCCGCTGACCCGTCGCGGTCAGGATCTCCGCCAAAAGTCTGCGAGCTTCCCGTGCGGATTCGTCAACGGCCAAGGCGTCCTGGCAGCACTCGATAGCCTGAGGAAGTTGTCCCCGGGTTCTGAATCCATCCGCGGCTTTCAGATACTCCCGAACAGCCTCGTCCTTTTGATTGCTTTGCGCCAGCAACTGGCCAAGAACACGGCGCTCTTGGAGACGCTCCGAATCCAGTGCCACAATGCGACCAAGAACACAGAGCCTCTTGTTTTCAGAGGATTGTGTGTCCACGACATCCGCAGAGATCAGGGCGTTGATTTGAAGCAAGAGTTGAACAGCTTTGTCGCGGAAACCTTGCGCGGCTTCAACTTCAGCGGCCTCTTCCAATGCTGAGATATCCTTGGCGTCAAGCGCGATAAGCTGCCGAAGTATCCGCAGACGTGATTCCTGGTCTTCCTTCTCCACCCGCTTGAGTGCTTCACGCAAACAGCGACAGGCTTCTTCTTTGTTGCCGTCCAAGGCATGAATGCGAGCAAGCGATTCACACCACTCACCCTTCTGAGGCTCCAGAACCGACAGAGCACCGTAAGCCTTGAGAAGAGTTTCCCGATTCCCTTTGACAGCAAGAAGTCTCTCGGTGTCCAGAAGAGAGACAAGTCTGAGCCGCACTTGTATCGCTTGTTCCTTGTCGCCCGTCTGCTCGAGTGCCTCGCCCAACAGGACGAGAGATTCAACATGATCGGGATCTTCACCGACGGCTCTCTGGAGAATTTCAATGCTCTCCTGAAAACACTCCTGCTGAGCAAGTGTTCGAGCGATTTCGGAGAGGGTTGATGCAATCGTGCGTTCACGTCCTCGTTCTCTGAGAACAGAGGCCAGTTGCTCTGCTGTGGCACAGATTTCCTTGGCGCACTTGACCTTCCTGACGCCCTGTTCCTTTTCGAAACGCTTGCGTTGTAGACCAAGCAGCAACAGGACAACTTGCTCCGCTTTGGTGAGCAGTCCGGCAGTACGAAGCGCACTCAGGAAATCCCGGTGCAGGGCAAGACCCTCATCGTCCAACCCGGCTTCCTGGGCAATCTGGCAGGCCTGTTCCAAGGCATCCAGATCGCCCTCCTGCAGCGCAAGCAGGCTTCGGTAGGCCTTGAGGGCACCGGCACAGTCACCCTGTTCAAAGAGGTGTCGAGCCAGTTGACGCCAAACTCCAACAGCCTTGTCGGCATTCTTGGTTTTCTCATAGGCCTCAACAAGCCATTCGAGTCCTTGCCTGCCACGCAACGATGAAGAGATTCTGTCATCGGCAAGAACGAACTCAAGTCCTTTGGCCAGCAGATTCCATTGTTCCACCAAGCGAGCGGCATGAGCACTTTGATCGAAGAGCGTGGCCGCCTGCTCCAATCGGCCAAGACTGACAAATGACTGAGCAAGTTCCTGTTGAACCGGAATGCGTTCTTCAACCTGAAGATCTTCAGGCCAGACCGACAGTGCTCTCTGAAGGAACCTGGCACGGCTTTCCTCATCTGCTCGCTCCCGCGCCCGTTGACTGAGTGTGAGCCAGGAGAGACGCGCCTGCTCCGTCTCACCAGATGATTCAAGCAACATCGCCTGCTTCTGCCCAAAACGAAGGTTGTCAGGTTCGAGAGCAAGGGCTGCGCGACTGGCATTGAGCGCCAGTTCGTCAAGATCTTTCTCTTCCGCCAGATTCAGAACCTTCTCATACTCCTTGACTGCGCCTTCTCGATGACCCAGACGCGAAAGCACGCCGGCGAGCGACAGGTGTGATTCAGGCTCATCGGGTTGAAGGTTGCAGCATCGCTCCAGGCACTTCTGTGCACTGGTCAGGAGATTCTCGGCGACAAAATGCGCTCCCTGCTCCTGCATCAGGGAAAAGGCTTCATCTTCTTTTTTCTGCCCCACAAGAACATCGCACAAATCCAACGTCACGCGAAGATTATACGGGTCGGACTGGAGAAGCGTTTCGAGCAGTTTAGCCGCGTCCGCGAACTTCTTCTTTGAAACAAGCTCCTCGGCCTTCTGAATACCTTCTGCGGCGGCTTCGGTCGGAGCTCTTTCGATGCGTCTCTTCTCTATCTTCTCAGAAAGCGCCAGAACCTGAGGGTTCTTGGCATCCAGCTCCATCGCAGCCTGAAGATGACACACGGCAGACTCAAAGTCATTCTCAGAAAGGAAGCGCTCTCCAAGTCGGCATTGCAGTGAAGCGAGTTCCTTCCCAATCGCCTGTTGTTCCTTCTTGCCTCGGGCAAGGGACAGCGCTGATTCATGAAAACCCACAGACGCTTCCAGCACGGCGATGGATTCGGGCTGACACTGTCGCGCGAGATCGAGATAGAACTGCCGGAGCTCAGCGTCCGCCTTCCCGACCAGAGAATCCTGGAGAATATGAAGACAGAATGTAGCAGCCTCAGAGTCCAATCCACGTTGTCGGTAAATCTGCGTCAGACGTGTTGCCGCTTCAGTGAGCGAAGGATCCTTTTCGACGAGAGTCTCATAGATCTGCTGGGCTTTTGAAAACCACTGATGAGAGGCATAGAACTCAGCGGCCTGAAGCAGGCACCACCGAGCATGTTCTGCATATCCCTTCTCAAGGAACAGATCAGCAAGAGATTCGAACGCTTGTCCAGCTTGCGGATTCTGATCAGCCAACCCCCTCAGGAATTCCTGAATCTTATCCTGCAAGCCGAGACTCAGCAATGACTCGGCAGCCTCACGGAAAATCCCCAATGCTTCGCCAAAACGCCCCATTGTGAGATACATCTCAGCAAACTCACGCCAGGTCTTCACCGTGAGGTCTGCAGTTTGTGTGTTCGACGACTGCATCGCATCTCGATAGCATGTGGCCGCAGAGTCAAATCGGCTGCTTTGTCGGTACAACGCTGCTGCCTTCGTCAGGATTTCGAAGGCTTCCCGATGTTCTCCACATTTTGTGAGGAGCGTTCCGAGTTGCTCCAAGACTTCCGGTTCATTGGGATACTCCTGTGCAAGAGTCTTGAGCAACTGCAGAGATCTTCCATGCTCATCGCGATCACGAAGGATGCTGGCGCAGCAGACGATCGTTGCCTTCTTCTCCAGATGCATTCCGGCAGATTCAAAGAGAGACGCCAGCCTGAGTACCTGACCAATTCGACAGTCAAGTTCTGCCTTCACCAAACCGGTGAGAGCAGTGACCATGAGTTGCTGTTCGTCCTTCTCCTCTCGCCCCGGAAGAAGCACTCTCTTCTGCCAGGCAATGGCCTGCAGGATATTCTTCTCCTGTTCCCAGTGCTCTGAGAGCATCTGGGCAACCTGCCTCGCTTTTTCAGTAAGACTCCTCTGCACATACAGATCAAACAGGCGTTCCAACACCAAAGGTTGATTGGGATTGTGCTCCAGGGATTTCTCAAACTGAGCAGTTGCCGCCTCAACTTCCCCGGCGTCAAGAAGCCCTTCCGCCAGCGCGAGTTGTTCCCTCTGTGCTTGTTCCGCTTCACCTGCACCAAACAAGAGCGCAACAAGCGTCTCTCGATCCTGCAGTGATACACAGGAAAGGGCACGGACTTCATCGCAAAGAGAACGTGTTCTCTCGCCTTCCCCCTGTGCGCCATAGAGTGCTGCGGCTTTCAGGAGTGATGATGCCTTTTTGGGGTCCGTCGTCTCGCTGGCACGTCCAAGCCATTCCCAAGCTTGAGCGCAGGCTTCTTCCTCGGTCACAAGCCGGGCTGCAAGCGCCCTTATCTCCTGTGCCACGTCAACACGTGCAATGTCATTTCCCAGCAACGCAAGTAGGTTGAGCCGAGCATCCATCCAGACCTTCAAGACTTCGGGTTTCTTGTTCGCCTGAGGCCATTTGCTCACAATCTCTTCAAGGCTTGCGGTTATCTTGCGGCTGAGTTGGATATTGTGCTCTGCCAACATACGCATAGGACAGAGCGCTGCAAACAACCCTTCCCAGTCCTGTGCGTGAAGCAGCCTGTCGAGACCAACACTCCAGTGTTCCGCGGCCGCTTCCCTGTTTCCAACATCACACAACACCGAGCCCAAAAGCAATTGAATCTCAGCATCGTCCGGAGTGAGTACAGCAACTCTTTTGAAGTACTCCACTGCCTCAAGCAGTTTTTTCTCCGATCGCGCCTGCTCTCCAAGCGCGATGAAAATCCTGGCCGCCTCTCCAACCATCCCCTTCCCCGCAAGAGTTTCGGCCAGGAGCATTGAGGCATCTCGCTGCCCGGGAATCACTGTCAGCAACTGCTGCAGAAGATCAATGGCTTGTTCGAAATCGCTTCGGCGAACGAATCGTTCTGCCAGCTGAATGCATTGCTCTCCCCATCGCTCGACCTCGTTTTGTGCAACCGACCCACCAGAGGCCAAAGACAACGCTGCCTGCATTGCTTCTTCAGACCAGGGATCGATCTGAAGCGCGGTTCGGACATCCTTCAGAGACTCCTCGACATGATTCTGTTCATGATATAGTCTCGCAGCAATAGCGTAGTTTGCAGCGCTGTCTTGAAGACGTCCCACAGAGCGCAGCATTCCCCCAAATGCTTCACGAATTCTGGGCGATTGTGGAGAAAGGCCAATCTGTTTCTCGAACGCTTTTTCAGCAAGATCCGCCCTGCCTTGCGATATAAAGATCTCGGCGACTGCACTCCATTCCGCCGTGGCCTTCTCGACTTCACCTGTCTGAGCCAGAAAGTCGGCCAACTCGGTTCGGTATTCGACCCGACCAGGCTGCAACTGGATTCTCTGCTTCAGCAGATCGAGTACATCGGCAGACGGTTTCCCCTTTTCAGAGGATTCACGCCGCAGAATCGCCACAAGGCTGTCCAACACTCCGAGGGCTCCAGCAGTATCCCCCCGTTCCGTCAAAGTGTCCTTCAGGACAGAGAGCGCATCGCGATCGTTGGGATCCAGAGAGACTATAAGCCGTGCAACAGAGATAACACGGCCGACATCTTTGGTCTTTCTGATCTTTTCGAGCAGGGCTTGGAGAAGATCGAGCGCCTCGCGTTCTCTGCCCGATCGACTAAGAAGGCGGGCAAGGTTCTCTTCAGCCCACAAAGCCTGTGGATCCAAAGCCAGAATCGTTCGATAGGCGTCCTCTGCCCGTCGAATGCTATCCCTGTCGGTCAGCGTGGCTTCGGTGTCAAAGAACTCCGCGAGTCTAGTGTAGCTTTCAAGGGCTCGCTCCAATTGGCCTGTCGCATGATAGCTGGAGGCAAGCACCAGCCAGGCGGCTGACTCCTGCGGTGCATCCTGGACAACCTCTGAAGCGATGGCGATCGCCTGCTCATGGCATTGCTGTGCAGCCAATTGACCAGCGAGCAGGTTCCTGTCCAGTGTGATCTCTCGTATCTCGCCCCGAGCCTTATTCAGAGAGGCAAGTTTTTCGGTTGCTTGAAGGATGCGCTGAAGCGCCGCTTCCCGATCATCGTCGGAGAGATTTGACAGGGCGTCCATGTCGTACGAACGCGCCTGCCTCAGTATCTCGGCAGCGCGTCCGACAAGCCCCTTGGAACTGAGCGCATTGGCAAAGGACAAGGCCATCTGGAATCGGCCGATCAGAGAGCCTCGTTCCTGCTCCCATTCAACAAGCCGCTCCAATCCAAGAAGATTCCCTGGGTCAACACTCAGAAGCCGCTCGTAGGCATCGCCGATATTCTCAATCTCACCCCGCTTGCGGTACAGTGAAGCGAGTTGCTCCGCGACTTCGGCAAGACGATCTATGGAACCGGCCTCGGCATAGAGGTCGCCCATCTGTTCCAGAAGTCTCGGCTCGTCAGGCACCATCTCCCTTCCCAAGGAGAGTATCTGAGCGGCCTTGCCATGCAGGCCTGAGCGCTGATAGTCCTGCGCCAGATCGCAACAGGACTGCAGCACGATGCCAGTAACGTCATCTCGGGACAGATCGCCAAGGGATTCGCCCTCTGTGGTCAAAAGGTCTTTGCCGACTTGGATGATCTTCTCTCGAACAGTTCGACTCTCTTCGCCGGTGGCCTTGACGAGAGTCAGTGTCTTGAGTGCTTCTGGCAGGCGTTTGGTGGAAGTATAGAGGCCGCCCAGCGCAATTCGAACTTCCACTTTGTCCGGGTCTGCTTCAAGCGCTTCCAACAGAAGTTTCTCTGCGGCGGCGGCGTCACCCTTTCCCAACAACTGGCGTACGCGGCTCAGGATGTCTTTGGTCGGAGTGCCCTCTTCCGCAACTGCCGCAACCGGCGCACGCGAGGCTTGCTCTGCCAAAAACTGTCGAGCTTGTGCATGATCAGGAACCAGGGCGAGTAAGTGCTCATAGGCTTGACTCGCTTCTTTGTCATCCCCTTTGTCTGCGTGAGACTGCGCCAGACGCTCCAACAGCGGAACACTTTCGGGAACGCAACGCAGTGCGCCTTCGTAGACTTTGATGGCACGTCCGATCACACCCTGCTTTTCGAAAATGGCTCCGAGAGTGAGATAGGTCGTCTCCAGTTTCTCCCGTTCGCCGCGACGACGATAGAGAATGGCCAGTTTCTGAAGTGCTTCGGTGTTGGCTGTATCTATTTCGAGAATTTTGCGGAAGATACCTTCGCTTTCGTCCTGCTTGTCGTCACCGAGAAGAAGATCGCCAAC
>JAKQFZ010000472.1 GCA_029558215.1 Candidatus Omnitrophota bacterium | reverse complement strand
CGTTGACCATGACATGCTCGTAGGCATCCCCTTCATAGGGGAGCGCATTGTCGTTGGTCAGAAAAGCGGCCGTTTCAGAGCGGATACTCCTCGTATAGAGTCGCTCCACTTCTTCGACCGCCCGCTCAAGTGCCACATTGCTTTCCTCATACTGGCCGGCCAACTGCAGGAGCATCCCGCGATCCATGGCATAGAGCAATCGACTCTTCGCCCCATACTCGCTCTCGTTTTGTTCAACGATGGCGGCAGCCTGCCGTGGGTCTCCGGCTTGCAAGCTTTGCTCGATCAGGAGATAGTGGTTGGCGGAGAGACCGCACCCGTTCACAAGAAATAGAAAAAGAGCAAGAATGGGCAGTGCAGAAGCGATGGGAGTGGCAACGCCCAGCCACACAGAACCTATAGAGGCAAGCCGTGGGAGGAAGGATCTCAACAGAGTCCGCGGAACCTAAAAGACCGTTCGTTTCTTTTCGACCACCTTCTTGATCTTTTTTTGCCCATACCAGACCTTGGCATTACTCTCCAGGTCGATCATCTGCAGATCAACCTGGTAGAACACCGCTTTGGTTCCGTCGGCTTCGTCGAGAATGGTGGCAATCGTGCCCTTCATCATAAAATCGGCTCCGGTCTCTTTCCCTGGAGCCTTTTGAGTCTCTTCACGCGCGTAGATCGCTTGCTCTTTCCGTTCGGTTCGAATCTCGTCGCGCTCGCCTTTCCCCGCGACAAACGTGACCTTCTGGGAATTGGTGAGTTCCTTTTCCAAATCCGTAATGAACGTCTGGACACTGATATGTTCATGACTGCTGTTCAGCACGGTTCCCACCACCACGACGGGCTGACGCTGGTTGGCTTTTTCAAAGTTTCCGAGCCACGGATATTGCAAGGCATCCTTGACCATCGCTTCCGCCACGATCTTGGAATCCGTATCGTTCCACCGACCACTTAAGTCGGTGACGACCCCGGTGTCGACTCGGGTGACTTTGGTTTCGTGCCCGCACCCGGACAAGACGAACACGACACCCGCAGCAGCAACAAACGAACGAGTGAACCTCTGGATCACAGTACGCCTCCCAAAAGAAGGGACCATCTTCTAACTATCGCCACCGTTTACTGAACGCCTCGCCGTTCCTCTTCATGCTCCAACCGCTCAAAGAGACGATCGGCGTTCTTTCTCACGTAGTCTCGAACCTGAGCATTCAGCTCTTTGGCCTGTTCCAAGTTGTTCTTCATATCCTCCAGACTCAGCTTGGTCAAGACGTAATAGGTGTTCGTCTTGGAATCTAAATACTGATCGATCTTCCGGACTCCACTGAGCGTGGTGGTCGTGATGGTCTTGATTGCGCGCTCGACATTTTGCTCTTCCGTATTTCGGGAGAAATCCCCCGCCGTCGTCGAGGCCGCATAGTCTCTCATCAAATATCCGGTGTAGGTTTCAAAGGTCTTGGCAATCTCTGCTCGACCCCGGTTCTCTGCCGTATCCCAAGCCAAAGGAATATTGCGCACTCCGCTGACGGCCCCCACGCCATAAAAGGCTTTGCTGTCTTTTTCATTGAACGCTCCGGATCCTTTCTGAACCCACTTGGGAGGACCCCCACAAGCCACAAGCGTCACCATCAGCAGGACCGTAAGACAGAGGCCGACCAGCCTTGAGTGAGTCAGTTGCGACCTGATCATAACCATCCTCCTCCAGATGAATAAGAAGTGTTCCGTACGGAGAGTCTATCGGTAAAAACCGTGAAATCATGCTAACATGTGATGTTTAATCCGTCAACGCAACTTCGCTTCACGCTTCACCGTCGATCACGAACAAGGAGGATCTGTGGCAGACATTCACATTGAAGACGGCATTCTTCGCATTCAGCAGCTTGAGATCCAAGACCCTACCGCAGCAGCCATCCTCTCGGCCTACCCACAAACACGCTGGGCAGAAATCACCCGTCGAGCCGTGAAGATCGGGCTGGGGTATCTGAAAGGGGGAGAAAAGGACTAAGGCTTAGGGCCAGGATCTGCATCGTTCACCGCTGCACGAGCTCGATCATGGGTGCCG
>JAKQFZ010000446.1 GCA_029558215.1 Candidatus Omnitrophota bacterium | reverse complement strand
AGTCTCTGTCGGCACGAGGGTGGGGGTCTCAGTATGAGTGAATGTTGGAACGTGTGTATCCGTTGGCGTATCAACCGGTGTTTCGGTGTCCTGAGGGGTTGGCGTTATTGTGGGAGTCTCGCCAATAGGATCATCCGCTGGTGACTGGATAAGTGCCAAGGAATCAGTCCCTACAGGCTCTAATCCTGCTCCAAGGGACTGGACATATCTGTGGAAAACTCCGTATACCTGATCAGACACCCAAACCGGGTTCTGTTCAGCCGAGATATCGGGAAGCAAGACCTGTCCGAGGTCTGTGAAACCGATCGCTGTCTCAGCGCAGACGGACTGCCCGGCGAGTCCAATGCCCACAAGGGAAAGAACAGATCCGACGATGAACAAAAATCGAAATCCACAAAAGGCTTTTCTCAACATTGAAATCTCTCCTGTTCTGGGACAAGCAGGTTCGCCTCGAACCACCGCAGCCTACATGGTGGATAATATAGAGGGAAAGAGCATCTCCCGTCAACTTCCAAAACGCTCTCCGGCGTTATTTTCCTTGACAATTTCGGTGTCTGAACCTAGTAATTCTCTCTTGGTCAGGTACGAATATCGGGAGAAGAGTGCTGTGCCGATCTACGAGTACGACTGCCTGAAATGCAGAAAGCGTTTTGATGTCTTCTGTGCCCGTGTGGGTGGAGAATCAGCGGGGGAGAAGTGTCCGGATTGCGGGAGTCGTCGGACGCGTAAGGCATTGTCTCTGTTCGGGATGAGTGTTCGCGGTTCGAGCAACCAACCAGGGAGTTCCGGCTCCAAAGGTCGCAGTTGTGCCGGATGTGCCGCAACCAGCTGCGCAACATGTCGTTAGGCGGGGATCTCCATGAAGGTAGTTGTGCTTTCGGACACCCATCTGCCGGCTTTTGGTGTCAGGCTTCCTGATGAAGCAATCCGAGCCATTGGAGAGTCGGATTTGATTCTTCACAGCGGCGATATTGTGCAGAAGAGCTTTCTGGATGAACTCAGTGGCAGGAAGGAAGTTCGGGCGGTGTTGGGTAATATGGATATGGAGCCGCTTGCATCACTGCTTCCTGAGACTCGAATTGAAGAGTTGGAAGGAGTCCGAATCGGGATGACGCACGGTTTTGGCGCTCCGCAAGGTATCGAACAACGGGTTCAGACCCGTTTTCGGAAGGAAGACAATCTGGACGTGCTCATCTTCGGGCATTCACACGTCCCGATGCAGAGGATGCAGGGGAATCTGTTGTTGCTCAATCCCGGCAGTGCGACGGATCGGGTGTATGCTCCCTATCCCTGCTTTGCTGTTTTGACGGTGGAGTGTGGTAAAGTAGAGGCGGAGTTGATACGCTGTTCCTGAGTCAGGAACGGTACAGCCTGCCTTACAGATAGATTCAAATCGAATGGCGCTCCATGCGCCGGAAAGAATTCAGGAGGAGTTCATGGCTGCCAAAAAGAAGACAGCGAAGAAAGCCGCCCCCAAAGCGGCGGCGAAAGCAAAGACTCGGAAGTACGTCTATTTCTTTGGAGACGGCAAAGCGGACGGTACCGCGCAGATGAAGAATCTGCTTGGAGGAAAAGGTGCCAATCTCGCCGAGATGGTCAACCTGAAGGTTCCCGTTCCCGCGGGCTTTACCATCACCACGGAGTGCTGCACGTACTACTACGAGCACGGCAGGAAGTATCCTGTTGAGTTGAAGGCGCAGGTCGAGAAGGCCTTGACGATGACAGAGAAGGTGATGAAAGCCAATTTTGGTGATCCCGTAAATCCCCTTCTCGTGTCGGTTCGTTCCGGCGCTCGTGCTTCGATGCCTGGAATGATGGAAACGGTTTTGAACGTTGGTCTGACATCCAAGACCATTCCTGGCATGATCGCCAAGACCCAGAATGAACGGTTTGTATACGATGCCTACCGACGCCTCATCATGATGTATTCTGACGTTGTCATGGAAAAGGCTGCCGGAATCGAGCCTAAGGAAGGCAAAGGCATTCGCCATCAGCTGGAACATCTGATGGAAGAGATGAAGAAAAGACGTGGCGTCAAGAACGACACCGATCTGACTGCCAAAGATTTGGTTGAACTGGCGGATCAGTTCAAAGCGAAGGTCAAGGAAGTCCTGGGCAAACCGTTTCCGGATGAGCCGATGGAGCAGCTGTGGGGCGGTGTCGGCGCTGTGTTCCAGTCTTGGAATGGCAAGCGAGCCATCGAGTATCGCCGCATCGAGCGTATTCCTGACGAGTGGGGAACGGCGGTCAACGTTCAGGCGATGGTCTTTGGGAACAAAGGGGAAAGTTCAGCGACTGGCGTCGGTTTCACGCGCGACCCAGCAACCGGAAGGAAGGTCTTCTACGGCGAATGGCTGCCGAACGCCCAGGGCGAAGACGTTGTTGCCGGCATTCGGACCCCTCTTCCGGTCAATGAGGTGGGCAAGACCGAGCACACCAAACACCTCCCCAGCCTCGAGCAGATGATGCCCAAGGTTTACAAACAGCTCAACGAGTGCCAGAAGAGGCTGGAGAAGCACTATCGCGATATGCTGGACATTGAGTTCACCATCGAAGAAGGCCTGTTCTGGATGCTTCAGTGTCGCGTTGGCAAGCGCAATGGTGTTGCCGCAGTCAAGATGGCTGTGGATATGTGTAACGAAAAACTCATCACCAAAGAAGAAGCCATCATGCGCGTCAAGGCGGATGCGCTGATTCAAGTTCTTCTGCCGATGGTTGATCCTATTGCCGAGCGGGATGCGGTGCTGTTGGCAAAGGGTCTGCCTGCCGGCCCGGGTGGAGCGCACGGCATGATCGTATTCACCGCGGATGAAGCGGCCAAGCGTGGCAAGGAACTGAAGGAAAAGGTCATCCTCGTCCGCAATGAAACCAGTCCGGAAGACGTTCACGGCATGCATGCTGCTCAGGCCATTCTGACTGCCAAAGGCGGCATGACCAGCCACGCGGCTCTGGTTGCGCGTGGATGGGGCAAGTGCTGTATCGTCGGCTGCAGTGCGGTTGAGATCGACATGGGTCGCAAGGTCATGAAGGTTGCCGGCAAGGAACTGAAAGAGGGCGAATGGATCACTCTGAATGGAACCGCTGGAAAGGTCTTCGAAGGCAAACTGCCTCTCGTGGATCCAAACCTTGAGCAGAACAAACATTACTCCCAGTTGATGAAGTGGACGGACGCTTACCGGAGACTGGGCATTCGAAGCAACTCCGACACTCCCGCGGACGCCCGCCGCGCCTTGGCGTTTGGAGCCGAGGGAATTGGTTTGTTCCGTACCGAGCACATGTTCTATGGCGAAGGTTCCGACAAACCCCTGTTCCT
>JAKQFZ010000435.1 GCA_029558215.1 Candidatus Omnitrophota bacterium | reverse complement strand
TCACCCCTGAGCTCAACCAGACCATCGAACAGACCTACAACCTGGTTCAAGAGAAACTCGGCGCTTTCTACGATACAATCATGCAACAGTTGCAGGCTCCAACGGAATCCACATTGGAATGACCGTTTGTTCACCCATGAGTGATATTTAGGAAGTGCTCCGCATTTGGTCTGACAAGTCGAAAAAGCTTGACAGCGAACTTCAGATTTGTTGGTATTACCCTCCGGTTTTGACAAGTTTTCGGTGGGCCTGTAGCTCATCTGCGGTTAGAGCGTTCGCCTGATAAGCGAAAGGTAGAAAGTTCAACTCTTTCCAGGCCCACCACTCAGTGATAGCGAGAAGAATGCCCCAACAAGATGGGGCATTTTGTTTATGGACTTCTGAAAACTGCCGTGGGGTATAAAACCAAAGGGCTAAGAGCACGGAAAAGCAAGCCTTGGCTCGCTCTCTTTGTAAGCGCCCTTATTCACGATTTGGATCTCCGGTGTTGCGATGACCGTGCCTGCCTGCTTTGCTTCGAATCCAAGACGTGAGGCCTCATCCAGAACCGAATCGGGATCATCCGTCACGATGATGAGTCCCTGTCCCATGTTCCATGCTTGATACGCATCACGGTCTGAGATGCCGCCAACTTTCTGAAGATCAAGCATCATCCGCACCGGCTCAAAAAGGTCGTCCAGTAGAGCACCGCATCCGGAGTGTTTGAGACAGCGGCCAAGTTTCCCTGGAATCCCACCACCTGTGATATGAGCTGCGGCGATCAAAGAGCCCTTCGGCTCGGCATCAAATCCCCCAAACAGAGAAACAAGGAGTGGCGTGTAAATTGTGGATGGCGTAAGGACATACTCTCCAACGGTCTTTCCCTCCCAAGGTTGTTCGTGCCATCGGGGACCGAAGTAGCCCATAACCGCCTTGCGGACCAAGGTAAAACCGTTTGATCGAAATCCTTGTTCCCGAACCGCCACAAGGTACTGACCCGCTCGAACTCTGCCGGTGTCAAGCAGTCGTTCACGCTTTCCAACGGCAAGCACCGTCGCCGCCCAGTTGTAGGCACTGGGCCCATATCCGCCAACACGCTCGCCGAGCTCCGCCAATTCGCCATTGATCACGGCCACACCCGCAGCACGTGCGGCGGCCACCATACCATCCGCCAACGCCTGCACCACATCAGCGTTGACCGTTCGGAAATCGAGCACGGAACCGATATGGATCGGCTCCAAACCACGAATTGCCGCGTCGTCGCAGACCATGGCGAACAAGTCGAAAGCCATGGTGTTATGCCGATTCAGGCGTTCAGCAACTTCCACCTTTGTCCCGATTCCATCAAAGTTCATCTGGACGAGGATGTCCGTGCCGGAAAACCGGGCAAAACGAAGTCCCCCAAACGAGTCTTCAGCTGAGGATATCTCGCCAATCCTGCCAGCCCTGTTGGGCCACGTTTGTCTGCTGGCCTCATAGAGAATCGCCGAGCACTGATCTCCCAGTTTCACATCCACACCCGCTTTGGCGTATGCGCTGGAATCTGTCTTTTCCATCATGATTCGTTTGCTCCAAGAATAAGTCTTTCTGTTCGCAGATATCTTGCTTGTTCCCAAAATTCGAGCCCAAGGCAGTTTGTAACCTCTCATTCTCTGCAAGCCTGCAAAGAGGTTCTCACTCCTCATCCTGCAAGGCAAGAAAATAGTTGCCCAGAACCAGTTCCGTATTCAGATTAGCACGAATTTTTCGCACGAGATCCAAGGTTAGCTCAATTTTCAGTGGCCAGAACCGAGACGGGCGAAGTCTCGCCATGGACTGAATCTCAGTGCCGACATCTCCATGAATCAGGTTCTCGAATGAGCCTCCAGAATTGAGTACGGCGGCATCTCTCAGAAGTCCCAGGCAGATACGAACAAAGGCAATCAGCGACTCGCGATCCCGTGCGCATTCGGAGGCAAGACTCTTGCACGCCTCCATGGCAAAGGCCTGATCGGCTCTTGTGAGGAGTTGCCCAAGCAGACCGATTGCCTGCTGTCTGCGCTCGACAAAATCGGCATCAGCAAGCGCCCGAGCACTCCCGAGACTGCCGTCTGCAAGTCGGGCAATTGCCATCGCCTGAGCCGGTTCCAAACCCAGTTCCCTTTCCAAGTGACTCTGGATTTCCTGCTCCGGCAGCGGTCTGAGACGAAAAGCCTGACATCGCGAGGCGATAGTCGGAAGGACTCCAGCGCTGTTCTCGGTTCCAAGCAAGAAGAAGGTGCCGGCGGGCGGTTCCTCCAGAACCTTCAGCAGCATATTGGCAGACTCAATGTTCATTCGCTCTGGATCCTGGATCAGAAACACTCGACGGGAGCCTTCCATCGGGTATTGGTATGCCATGTCCAAAACACCCCGAACCTTGTCCAACGTTATTTTGCCTGCCTCGGGGACGATGACATGAAAATCGGCATAGGTACCATGCTCGACACGAAGACAGACCTTACAGAGGTCACAGAAACCACCCAGAACTTCCTGGCATAGCAGCGCCTTTGCCATGGCTCGAAGCACGTCCATGTAGGTTGAACCACTGGGTCCCTGGACCAGATAAGCATGTGCAATTCGACCTTGTTTGATCGCAGCAAAGAAGGGCATCCAGATATGGTTTTGGCCGAGAAGATTGTTCTGCTGTGTCATTTTCCTGCTGTTCCGGATGTTCAGTCCAAGAATATATTATGCCAGCACGGTTCGAAGAAGTCTACTGCAAGCGCATTCGGAAAGTTGCGGTAAATGAAATCCCTTCCCGACATGAGTCAGGAAGGGATTCACTTTGATATCTGTCTGAGCGGTCGGTTACTTGGAAGCGTAAATCTTTTTCATGTCGTCCAAAGACATGGGAGCGTAGTCGCCTGCGTGACCAGCAGTACCGAAGGAGATCATTCTGGACTTGATCACTTCGTAGATTGCGACACGCGTGGCACCCAGGTACTTTCTCTGATCGAATTCCTTGGGGTTCTCTGCCAAGTACTGACGAACAGCACCCGTGCAGGCGAGACGGCCATCGGTGTCAACATTGATCTTGGTAACACCACGCTTGACGGCTTCCTGAATGGATTCGACTGGAACGCCCATCGTCTTGGCAAGCTGTCCGCCAAAACGATTGACGCGATCCACCAGTTCCGCCGGAACGCTGGACGAACCGTGCATGACGAGAGCGGCATACGGAACGCGCTTATGGATATCAGAGATGAGATCCATGGCAAGTTTCGGCTCGGTTTTGAACTTGTACGCGCCATGGGATGTTCCGATGGCGATAGCCAGAGCGTCCACACCAGTCTTCTCGATGAATTCCTGACACTGATCCGGATCGGTCAACTGGACTTTGGATGCGACGGTTTCGTCTTCAATGCCGCCGAGGGTTCCCAGTTCGCCTTCAACGCTGACGCCAAACTTGTGAGCGTAGTCCACCACTTCCTTGGTGACCTTAATGTTGTCCTCGAAACTGCGGGGCGGGTGCTTACCCTTGTCATCCTTGACCGCGTAGTCAATGGAGCCATCGATCATGACAGAGGTAAATCCGAGCTCAATGGATTTCTTGCACAGGTCGAAGTTGGGACCGTGATCCAAATGCATCGCCAGAGGAATGTCAGGGTTCTCCTCCATCGCCGCGAGCATCAGATGCTTGATGTAGACCATGCTGGTGTATTCCAGCGCACCCTTGCTTGCCTGGAGAATGACCGGACTCTTGGTCTCCCGCGCAGCCTGCATGATCGCTTGGATCTGCTCCATGTTGTTGACGTTGTACGCGCCGACACCGTAGCCCTTCTTCTTGGCTTCATCCAGAATTTGACGCATGGGTACTAAAGGCATGATATCTAAACTCCTCCTTCTATTATTTCAGGGCAATGCCCTGATTCTTCTCAGGTTAAGAGCCTGACAGGCTCCTGCAGTCGGCTCCGGCGTACAAAAAAAAAGAAAACATCCACCCAGGGACTATACGAGCCTACAAAATTAGAACGGTTATCGAAGCGTAAAGGAACGCTCCGCACTCCAAGGTCCGAAAAGCAGAGTACTTGGATCTTGTCCTCGCACCTTCCAACGATAGCCACCGGTTATCGTTGACATGAAAGAGAATGTGTCATCTTCGACTATTCTGTCAACCGTTGGCCAGGTTCCGCTGACGCTTTCAACTCGAATGTGATACTTCTTGATCCCATCTATTGGCTGCCAGGACAGTCCCGGGTTGATCGCTTGTGCAAAGGTGATGCTCGCTCCGTGAGCGGGGGCAAGCAACTGAACCTGAGGCACTAGATCAGAAGTTCTGGAATCCCACGCCTTCAGCATCTGGAGCAGGTCTTTCTCATTGATTCTTCCGTCGCTGAACACGTCGGCCTTAACGTTGTATCCGGCATTTCCAGGTTGAGTTCTCCAGGCCTTCTGGAACTCATAGAAATCCGAGACAT
>JAKQFZ010000408.1 GCA_029558215.1 Candidatus Omnitrophota bacterium | reverse complement strand
GTGTCTGAAATCTTCCACAGTTCGTCCAGAGAAGGAACGCTCGAACACTTCCTTGACTGCCAGCAGTGCCATACTCCAAAGAAGAGACTCCCGAGCGCACAAAGAACGCCAATTGGGGAGAGCGTTCTTGTCCACTGCAGATGATTGGATCGAACCTCAACTTCGGGTGGCTTCAGTGGCCAGAACAAGGCCGCACCCAAAACAAAGAACAGTAGCAGGGGCAGACTTTGGTGAAACTGAGAGCGTGCCCTAAAGAGAATCCAGACAAGCAAGGCAGAAGCACAGAACAGCAGAGTGATTCCCGCGAGGCTGTCGGGAAACACTCTAAGTGCATACCCCTTGAGAACAGAGATCAACTCTTGCATAGTCGGCAGGCGCTGACCTGCTCAGCAGAACGATCTGTCAGCTCACGCCCATTGCATTGAGATTTCTGAGGCTCATTGCCAGGCTCTCAAAAGGATCACGCTGACACGTATCCTGCTCGACAAGATACCATCGGACGTTGGCTTCTTTGGCTTTCGAAAGAATAGCCTTCCAGTTGAGATTACCCTCTCCAACTTCTGCCATGACCGGTCCCTTGTCCAGAACCGCCATATCCTTCAGATGCAGCAGGACAATGCGCTTTTTCACCTTGTCTATCCACTGGGTTGAATCCCCACCACCGTGCTGAATCCAGTAGGTGTCTATCTCGAAAAGGACTTCAGATCCACTGTCCTCAATGAGAATCTGCAGTCCTGTACGATCGCCGAATTTCTGAAGTTCGAAACTGTGGTTGTGATAGCTGAAGGTCAGACCGCCCGCATTGAGTTTCTGAGCCACTGCGGTCGCTTCGCGTGCGAAACGTAAGTAACCCTCGGCATTTCGATATTCACCAGGCATCCCACCAATCGCAGAATGCTTGCATCCAAGAGTGTTATGCTCATCAATGACTCGCTGTGTTTCGTCCCGCATCTCGTTGAAACCAATATGGGTTGCAGCGATTTCCAGACCCTCCCCATCGGCGATTTTCCGAAGTTCCTTTGGGTCAATCTTGCCAAGTCCAGAGAGTTGAACGGCTCGATATCCGATCTTGGCAACCTTCTTCATTGTTTGCGCAATGTCTTCAGGTGTCTTGAGAAAGTCCCTCAGCGTGTACAACTGTGCTCCAATGACTGTCTCTGACATGATCTTCTTGCCTCCACTTTCGATGTATTTATTGGTACCCGAATTCTCTCAGATCCTTCGGGTTCTTTCGCCACTTTTTTCGCACCTTGACCCGAAGATCGAGGTACACGCCCCTGCCAATAAGTCTCTCCATCTCCTGTCGCGCAGTGCTTCCAATGCGTTTGATCATCTGGCCTTCCTTGCCAACGATAATCCCTTTTTGAGATTCTGTTTCCACGTAGACGGTGGCAGAGATAAATGATTTCGCATCCTCTCGTTCTTTGAACTCATCCACAACCACCGCCGAAGAATGAGGAACTTCTTCACGCGTCAGTCTGAAAATGCTTTCACGGACGAGTTCTCCGACCAAATACCGCTCACTTCGGTCAGTCAGAAGTCCCTCGGGAAAGAAGCGAACGCCCAATGGAAGCCTCTGTTTGAGAGCGCAGAGCAGATCGGACACGCCAGACTCATTCAGAGCCGAGATGTAATGTCGCTCCAGCCAGAAGTCCATCTCGGGCAGGTTTGACTCCAAAGACCTCAATTGGCTTGGACTGACCAAGTCTATCTTGTTGATTATGAGTATTGCTGGAGCCTTTGACTCCTTGAGCCAAGACGCCAGATAGCGGTCACCAGGTCCAAAAGCATCTTGTGCCTCAACCATCATCAGTGACAGATCGGCGTCTTGCAGACAGCGTCTGGCTTGATGAACCATGTAGTCATTCATCTTGTCACGGGGACGATGCATCCCCGGCGTATCCAAGAAGACAATCTGTACGTCGTCGTCGTCATAGATGCAGAGCACTCTATCTCGAGTGGTTTGCGGTTGCTCGGACACAATCGACACTTTGCTTCCGATTAGTGCATTGACCAAAGTGGACTTACCGACATTGGGGCGACCAAAGACGGCAACATAACCGGCACGTAAGTCCGGAGATTCAATTCTCAGTTCCTGATCATCTACGCCCAAGGTATAAATTCCCTTCAGAAATCCAATACAGTATTGCGATTCTGTCCGTCAATGGAGACCGCCCCAAACCATTCATCGAAGTATCTCTGCGACAGCCCGATGAAGCCGCTCCTCGGCATCTGTCAGTCTCTCCTGCGCCTGACTCGCCCAGCGTTGCTGTCTCTTCACGTATCCACGAATCCGAGCCACTGAGCGTTTTGCCTGTCTCGGCGAAGGAGCACCAACTTGGTCACGGCGTGCCAAACAACGGCGCAAATCCGTAATCTCTGCGAATTCCTTCTCAGAAAGACTTCGGCAACCCGCAGGCAGACAGGAGTTGACAGAGATAAAGGTCAGCCTGCCCTGCAGCCGACAGGCTTCAACCGATGCCGCAGCAACCCGATAGGCCTCTCGAAATGAAAGTCCTCGATGCGCTGCAAGCCAATCAGCAAGATCAACTGCCTCAAGAAATCCCGCTTCTGCCGCCTGTCTGAGCCTCTCCGTATCTACTTCGAGCGTGAGGAGCGCTCGTGCCATGAGTCTCGGCGCGCTCAGACATTCATCAACCAAATCCTCAACCGTATACTTCGTCCACTGCATCTCTCGATCATATCCCGACAGAATCCCTTTGCTCAAAGACATGAGCGACATTACCGCCCCGTGAGCAGAAGCAGTCTTAGCCTGAATCACTTCACACAAATCCGGATTCCGCTTCTGAGGCATGATTGAACTGCCCGTCACAAAAGCATCTGCGAGGCGGAAGAATCCCGCCTCCTGCGTCGTGTAGAAAATAATGTCCTCAGCCATCCGACTCAGGTGATTCATCATCAACCCCACAACACATGAGAATTCACTTTCCGCCTCTCCTCTTGATGATACGGCATCAAGACTGTTTTCAAGAAGCCCATCGAAACCAAGAAGAGAGGTCGTCAATTCACGATCCAGAGGCCATGTCGTGCCATAACCGGCCGCTGCTCCCAGAGGGTTCCGGTTCACTCGTCTGTAGAGTTCGGCGAAACGCTCCAAATCCCGACAAAAAGCCTGGGCGTGACCAAGCGCCCAATGCGCTACGGTCGAGATCGCCCCATGCTGCCGGTGCGTGAAACCAGGCATCAGTGCATCAAGATGCTGCTCAGCAAAGAGAGCCAATGCTTCCACAAGACAGACGCAATTGGTATGGAACTTAAGCACCTGCTCCCGCAGGTAGAGCCTCATGTCACAGGCGATCTGATCATTTCGACTTCGACCTGTATGCATCTTTCCCCCCGCGTCAATTCCAGCGCGCTCAGAAACGAATGTCTCGATATTCATGTGAACATCTTCAAGATTCGGATCGATTTGAAATTTCCCGGTACTCCAAAGTTTCCTGATCTCTTCGAGCGCCCTGAGAATCCTGCAAACCTCATCTTTCTGCAAGATTCCTTGATGGAAGAGCATGATGTTGTGGGCGGTCGAACAGGCAATGTCATGGGGAATCAAAACACTGTCGGCCATGGGACGTGTTGTCACATCACGACCTGCACAAAACTCGGCATTGGCTTTCGCGTCTTCAGACAAGGCCTTCTTTGCCCAAATGGGTACTCGAGTCTTTCCTGAACGCATTATTTCACTCTCTTTCCATGTTCCAAAATGCCGTCATCCCAAGCGCGATAGGGAGACAACAAATGCTACGCTCATGAAC
>JAKQFZ010000405.1 GCA_029558215.1 Candidatus Omnitrophota bacterium | reverse complement strand
AGTCTGAACCTGACGGGCTGGCCTTCATCGAAGGTCCTGGGGGAAAGGTTTTTGCAGACAACAGAACCGAACCCGAGGGGCTTTTCAGACAGTCCGACCAGTTGCCGGATCCCCCTGCCTTGTTGAGTTTTGAAACGTGTGTCCGAACGCGGCAGAAGACGGGTGGCGCCGAGGAAAGTTCGCACCGGTCATGTACTTTGGTGAATCTGGCGAATGTTGCCATTCGAACAGGGCGCAAGGTCAGGTATGATCCCGTGCGTGAGGAGTTCCCCGGTGACGAGGAAGCCAACCGCATGGTCAATATTCCGATGCGCGCACCATGGCACCTGTGAGATTTCAGATGAACTCTCGAAAGACTTTCGGAGGAGATATCAAAATGACCGTTCCAAGAAACCGATTCCTTCTCAGTTCAATGCTTGGACTGACCGTACTTGTCCTGATGTGCTCCGGTTGCACCCGTCCGCAGGTAAAAACCGAGACTCAGACTGTCGCACCCAAAGGGGATCTGCAGGAGCTGATCGCGGGTCTTCCAACTCAGAGTCCTGCCGACAATGAGGCCTTCTGTCGAAAAACACTGGCGCTGGGAGCCGAAGCGATTCAGCAGTTGTGCGATATGCTCGTCGAGCCGGGCAAAGGAGATGACGTCAAGGCCCGTTACGCCATTCATGGGCTTGCGGAATTCGTCGGTGCCCCCGAACGTGAATCCGAACGAGCAAGTTTCAACGCATCTCTCGCCAAAGCATTGCTCCAAGCTGACAACAAAATGGTTCAGGCCTTCATCATCGAGCAGATTCAGATCGCAGGCAGTGATGAGGCAGTGGAAGCATTGGCGGGACTACTCAGCGACGAGTTTCTCTGCGAACCTGCCACACAGGCATTGGTCGCCTTTGCAACCGAGAAGTCCAAACAGGCGCTTCGAAAGGCTCTGCCCGAATCAGAAGGCGCCAACCGAGTGACCTTGCTCTGCGCCTTGGGAACCCTGCGGGATTCAGACGCGCTTCAAGCGGTTGGCGAAGATGCCAGGGCAGAAGACGAAGCCGTTCGCCTGGCCGCACTCTATGCTCTGAGTGAAATCGGCGAGGTTTCCTCCAAAGAGATTCTCGCTGAAGCGGCGGAAACCATCACCGGATTTCATCGTGTGGAAGCCACCCATTTCTATCTGACGTTCGCGCAACGGCTTGCGGAAAAGGGACATACCGAGGAAGCCCTCGCGGTGTGTCGTGACCTTTTCGAATCCAAGACTGCCCCTGATGAAACCGCAGTTCAATGCGCAGCGCTCCATGTCATGTCTCAGGCGCTTGGAGAGAATGCGATTCCAGATCTCCTCCAGGCGATGACCAATGACAAAGAACAGGTTCGTGCACAGGCCATGAACATCACAAACTCTTTCTCAGGCAACCGAATCACGAGAGGCCTGATGGAGTTCTATCAAACCGCATTCCCCGATCTGCAGGCGGAGTTGATCCGCCTGTTGGCTCGTCGCGGTGACAACAAGGCACTGCCTTTGCTTTTTGCTGGACTGGACAGTTCCGAAAAAGTTGTCCGCTTGGCGGCCATTGAATCGGTGAGTACGTTGGCAGGCAGTGCATCCCTGAATGCTTTGTTGGATGCCCTTTCCAACGAAGACAAAGAGGAAGTCGAGGCTGCCAAGGCTGCGCTGACAATGATGCCGGGCACACAAGCCACGGCAGATATTGCTGCTGGTGTGACCGATCCCCATCCGGCGATTCGACTTGGCTCCATCGAAATCCTTGTTGCTCGTGGCGCAAAGGATCAAATTCAGAAACTCTGCCTTGCAGGCCGAGATGACGATGAGGACATTCGACTCGCGGCACTCAAAGGGCTTGGTGCTCTGGGTGATGAGACTGTCGCAGCGGATCTCGTGGCTCTGTTGCTTGAGGCCTCGTCTGTTAAGGAGCGAAAGGAAGCGGAGAAGGCGCTCAATCTCGTGCTGGAGCGTTCAAAGGACAGAAGTTCCGCCGAAAGACCCATCGTTGAGGGAATCGAATCGGGTGTTTCCAGTGAGATTCGCAGCGCTCTTTTGACAGCACTCAAGTATGTTGGCACTCCGAAAGCATTGAGTCTTGTTCAGGAAGGGCTCAATTCTGCAGACGCTGTTGTGGTTGACGCTGCGGTTCGGTCGCTGGCCGACTGGCAGAATCCGGATCCAATGGCCAAGCTCAAGCATCTGGCTGCCAATTCTGACAGCCAAGTACATCGGGTTCTCGCATTCCGTGGTTACGTCCGGATGATTGGAATGTCGGACGAGCAGAAGAGGATCGCTCTCTATCAACAGGCCATGACGCTCGCCGAAAGACCCGAAGACCGAAAGATGATCCTTGGTGCAATGGCTGAGACACGCACAAAGGAAGTTCTTGCTGAACTGGCAAGGTATCTTGACGATGAAGCCCTGCGCGATGAAGCCATCGCTGCTGCGCTGAAAGTCTGTGGGTCTCTTGGGCTCAAGGAAGGCGCTGAAGTGGTGGCTGTACTCAAGAAGATTCAGGAAGTCTCCGACCAGGAATCCACTCGCAATGAAGCGGGCAGAATCCAGCGTCAGATTGAGGAATTCGAAGGCTACGTCACTGCGTGGGAAATTGCCGGCCCCTACAAGGAGAAGGGTAAGGAAGGACCCAAGGGCTTGTACGATGTTGTCTTTGCGCCCGAGAAGAAGGGCAAAGTCGAATGGCGAAAAGTCACTACGGATGCTCCCGAGAAGCCCTGGCTGCTTGATTTCAACAAGATTTGTCGAGAGAGCAATGCCGCTGTCTATGCCCGTTTTCAGGTCTCTTCGCCAAAGAAACAGAAGGCACAACTCGAACTCGGTTCCGATGATGGGGTGAAGGTTTGGATCAATGGAAAATTCGTTCATGGAAAGAACGATGCCCGAGGATTCAACGCAGGTGAAGACAAAGTCTCTATTGAGCTTGCCGAGGGTCAGAACACACTCATCTTCAAGGTGACCCAGGGCGGCGGGGACTGGAACTTGGGTGCACGAATCCGCGCGGAAGACGGAAATCGCCTTCCTGATCTCAAATTCGCGGAGTAATCTGAGACTCGATGAGCAGCCTTTCCGTATCGCGACGACGTTTTCTTGGCACAACCCTGCTTGGATTGGGTGCACCTCTTGTGGTGCCTGCTTCAGCACTTGGGCTGGACGGTGCAACAGCACCGTCGAACCGGATTGCCCTTGGATGCGTCGGCGTGGGCGGCATGGGAATGGCAAATCTCAACTCCTTTCTGCGCTTCGACGACGTCCAGGTCGTCGCCGTGTGCGATGTGGACAAGGCACATCGAAGCGCGGCGCGGGAGCGTGTTCAGCAGCACTACGCCGATTCTTCTGCATCTGGGTTCCATGATGGCTGTGACTCGCTGGAGGATTTCAGAGAGCTCATTGCGCGTGATGATATTGATGCCCTGATGATTGCCACACCTGACCACTGGCATGCCATCCCCGTGATCATGGCGGCTCAGAATGGCAAGGATATTTACTGTGAGAAGCCTCTATCGCTAACCATTCCAGAAGGACAAGCCATCGTGAATGCGGTCAAGCGCTACGGACGTGTTCTTCAGACAGGAACATGGCGTCGTTCGCGAGTGAATTGCCGCTTTGGCTGTGAACTGGTGCGCAATGGAAGGATCGGGAAACTTCACACGATCAAAATCGGTCTACCCAAGGGCTATCAGATTCGCGGCGGCGATTACACGGGCATCCAACCTCCGATGCCGATTCCAGAAGGTTTCA
>JAKQFZ010000392.1 GCA_029558215.1 Candidatus Omnitrophota bacterium | reverse complement strand
GCCTCCTCGTTGAGGGCTGCTTCCCGATGTGACACAGGCATTCGTGCCGAAGATCTTCAGGGGGGCGGGATTCATCCCGCGCAAGAACGGGATCGTGTTAATGAGTCGCGCTATAAATGCCGCCCGACAAGACTGCAGATTTGACAGACCTTCGCTTCGAATCGTGGGGGTGGTTTGGTCTGCAGGGGTAGCGCTTGCCCTACCCTCCGGAAAGGGCGCAGCAAGCAGCGCCCCTACACGAGCAACGCCGGGATCAGCACCCGCACGTTACGAGTCGAAGGGTGCGGGCGAGCCGCTCCAGCTCCTGAAGAATTTGACCGTGTTCCTCAAGTGTGAGAGACTTGCCATCATGATGAGTTCATGGACTCAACATAAATCAGCAGCCCTCAGAACCGCTTCGCGAAACTGAGGGCTGGCACCCAGAGAAGTCAGTCGGAGTATGAGAAGAGAGAGGGCACCCGGCATGGAGAAACTAGACACATGAAGGTATTTGGTGTCAGCCGCAGATTCCTTGTAATTCTCGGCCTCTGTGCTGTTCTGTACATTGCTTCAGGTGTGCTTTACTACTGTATGAAAGCATACATTCATCCTGATGTGCGTCTACTGCTGAAGGTGAGAGGTCTCTCCGTAGGAGAGACGCCAATGGAGGAGATCGCAACGCTCTTGCCGGAGTCGCGGCAAAGACGGGTTGAAGTGTCTTTCATTGACGGAACTGCGCTTTGGTTGGTCTCCTCGCGACGCATAACCAGTCAACTTGCTGAAAGGATTGCACAGGCTAGGGGATCCAGCTCCAGCATTGTAGAGTATATGGATCTTTCCTATGACCTGGCACTGATTTCCTTTGATCCCAAGCGCGTTTTGAACGGATATGCGTTTCTTGGTGATACGGCGGGAGTGTTCTCAGAAATCGAAGCCGAGTCTTGTCCCACCAATATCGAATACAGCCTCAAGGACATTGAGATGCTCTTGCCAAAGAGTGACTATCATCGGACAGAGGTGACGTTCCCGGACGGAACGCTGCTGTGGATTGTCTGCTCGCCCAAACAGGCTAATCGCATCTTACACAGAGTTGAGAACTTGAGAGGGAAAGCCACTTCTCCCTTAGACTATACTTCCTTGTCCAACGATGCTGTCCTTATTGCCTTTGACGGTGAAGGGAGCTTCATAGGCGGCTTGCAGAACGAATTTACCTACGGCATCTTTGAGCAGAAAGTGGATGAGCGTAGACCGTAGCCTCATTGTACGGCTTCTTGGATTCCTTCTCCCCCTGGGAGAAGGACGGGATGAGGGTAACGGAGCGGGGGCATCTTGCTCCCGAATGAAAGAAATGTGGGGCGAGCCGCCCCACCTCCTGAGGAATTTGACCATGCGCCTCAAATATGAGAGACTTGGCAACACGATGAGTTCATGAATTCAAGGTAAATCAGCAGCCCTCAGAACCGCTTCGCGAACCTGAAGTCTGGCACCCAGAGGAGTCAATTGGAGCATGAGAAGAGAGAGGGCACCCAGCCCTCTCCCAAGTAGGCTGTGTCGCACCTAACAAAGTGTTACAAAGTGTCATTCAGAACGGAGCAAAGCGGAGTAAAGAATCTTTCTTCACTGCAGGATCCAAAGAGAGATTCCTCACTCCTTCGACAAGCCTCAGTTGTTCGGAATTGTCCTAAGTGAAGATTAAGTGTTTTTTTCGTTTTGTCGGGCGTTGTTTGAACAGAGTCTTTCCTTGGTCGGCCAGCAGTTGAAGACGTAGTTGATACTTAACCGTGGCCTTTTGCGGAGAGGACACCCCAGACAGGTTCTGTCATACCTCTGAAGCCATGACAGCCTTTGTCATAGGTCGCACAGTACTATCACTCAAACGGCAGGAGAGTCTGCCCAAGGAGGACGACCATGACAGAGAAGACCAGAGACAAGGTTCAGGAGCGATTCGGTGTCGCCTTTGCGTTGCGGGTTGCAGATCCCGATCTGTGCCAAGACGGCGCCGACCTGGAGATTCATCCCGATTCAAGTCGCGAGGGACGATTCCTGATCCGATCAAAAACAGGGGAAAGCGCCGCAGCCATATTGGACTCCAATGGGATCTGGCTTGCAGCGCTGGCGCGCAGTGGCATGATCAGACTGAACGGTCGTGTGAGGAATCTTCAGGCAGACACAGTCTTTCTGGACGGAGAGGGAAGACTGACTCGCCTTGGCACGAGTGCCATTACGTCACGCAAACTGCCGATGAATCCACAGGAAGTGCTTCATGACATGGTTCTGGCTGCGTACAAGAAGGCAGTCCGATACACGGATCGGATCATGCTGTCGGCAGTCTATGAGAACCTGACGGCGATGGTTCGCAACAAGCCCGTGCTGCCGGAAACGCATCTCCTGCTTGCGCTGATCAAGTCCAGATTGGATGCTCTGAGCAATGGAGGAAACGGGTCTTTCGCCAAGCAGATCGGCGAGCATTTGAAGAAGATCGAGATCGGACAACCGGTTCACAGTCACAGTCTGAGTTTGTTTCCCCTGTTGGGTTCGTGGGAAGAGAAGTCTCGTTACGTACTTCTCGAGGAGGGACTTGCTGCGGGGACGGTGGCTGTGACGGAGACCAGTGAGGCGGGGCAGGTGCCCTATCTTCTCTTGAGGAATGATGGGGATCTGCCCGTGCTTCTCCCCGAAGGGGCAATCCTGAAGGGCGAGAAACAGAATCGAGTGATCAACACGACGATTCTTGTTGCCGCCAAGAGCGTGTTCACTGTTCCCGTCAGCTGCGTCGAGCAGGGGCGTTGGCATCGCAGCAGGCATGGTTTTCAGGCCGATTCACACGCTCCTTCCAGCCTGCGGTCGAAAAAGATGCGCGCAGTACAGGAAAGTCGTGCCTTCCGCGGCACGGCGGAGAGCAATCAAAGTGAAGTCTGGCGAGAGGTTGCCTTCGCGATGGACTCGCTGAATGTGAGATCGAACACGGGTTCCATGAGTGACGCCTATGAAAGACGGCGCGTGGACTTGGACGTTCTGAGGAGAAACCTGACACCTCCACCCCAAGCACTGGGAGTGGTCATGTGTCGAAACAATCGCATCGTCGGGATGGATTTGTTCGACTCTTCGCAGACTTTCTCGAAAGTATGGCCTCGTCTTGCCGATGGATATCTGATCGAGGCGCTGAATGACGCACCCTGCGACCAGGCGGTTAATGCTTCAAGTGTGGAGTCTTTCCTGTCTGATATCCCGCAATTCTCCAGGCGTGCTGACCCGACTCTCGGCATTGGCACCGAGTTCAACATTCAGGGCAACCAGATGGTCGGTACGGGGGTTCTGTATGAGGAAGCAGTCTGCCATCTGTGCGCCTTCGCAGGATCTGCGTCTGGGTTGTAGGTGGATAGAGGGATCGTGCGTCTGCCCTGTCACAACTCGATGGGGCAGACGCGCTTTCTCATACGACAGGATTCAGATCAGACAGGCCGCGCTAGTATTGCGTCCAGTCGAGCAAGAACGATGGCCCTTCTGATGGAGTCACACGGAACCAGTCAAAACGAGCAATCCGCGCGGCACCACTCTCCGGTGCTTTTGCACCAAAACCAACTCTCAGAGCAAATCCGGAATCCGGAACAAAGGGATCTGCACAGCCGGTGCCCACATCAATCCAGTCTTCACCATCCCCCGAGGCCTGATAGAAGTAATGTCCCTCTTTTCTTTCTATGGCAAGAATCAGACTGGAGCCGAACGGATTCGGAATGCTTGTCTTGGTGTAAACTCCATCGGTCTCGCAAGCGGCTTCCAGGCACAAGCCGTTGTCGTAGACGGTTGAGAGTTTCAGGTAGTTGTTGTGATCCTGCCAAACGACGATCATGGCTTGTTCGTAGTTTACCAAAGGTGTGATGGTGATTTGAGAGGCGATGCGAAAATCAGCCGTAGGTGCGCGCTGCAGGAAGAGATTCTGCGCGTCGGAGCGAAAACGCCAGAAATCGCCCTGTGCCGTTGTGATGGAGACCGATCCATCCTGGATAGTCCAAGCGTGGGACACTTCATGATGAGTTGTCCAGAGATTTCGGTCGAGCGTGCTTTCCTCAAACTCGTCACTGACTCCTGCCAGGTGCCATTCAGCAAACAGAAATCGAAAAGAGTCGAAAGATGCAACACGACCCAACGCGACACCCGGCGAGAAGGCGCCAACACCCGTCTGAAGCGGACCCGACATATTGAGTTCGTATCCTGTTCCCAAGGGAGACCACGTTTCACCATCCCAGCTGTATGAGGGTTGAAACGAAGTGCCCGTTCTCGCAATTCGGACGTGAACGGGACTATCGGGTGAGGGGTTGATCACGTAATTCTGTGTTCTGACCCCGTTGCATTCAAAAACTGAATAGAGCAGGGGACCTGGCAGACCCATCCCCAAAAAATACATGGGGCCGAAACTGACGTAGTTGTTCTGATCGTACCACAATGTCAGAAATGCCTTTTCATTGTTGACTTGCGGTTTGAAGAAGACCTTGGTCTCCGCAACGAAATCTCCGGAAGGCGCATACTGGAGAAAGATGTTTTTCCCATCGGTTCGGTCAAGCCAGACTTCGCCATCCTGTGCCTGGATGGTGAGGCTTCCGTCCTGGATATTCCATCGAGCGGAATCCTCATTGACAATTCGCCACAGGTTCCGATCAACAGGAGCCTCAAACTCATCGTTCACACCAGAGGGCACAACTTTGGCTCCGAAGGGAAACAACTGAGGTCGTCTTGTGACCCCATCAAAAAGCCCCAACCGAGGGGGGCCGGATGGAGCATCAAAAAAGCAAACTCGATCAACATTCAGTTCCCGATTCCAGGAAGTGCTTGTCAGGAGAGAGTGATAGACGATGAACCATTCCGAACGGTCGGGTGACTGAGTGAAACAGCCGTGTCCGGGGCCATAGACTTCGCTTGTTGCCTGCAGAAAAGGGTTCTCGGAAGACTTCGTCCAAGGTCCCATCTGGGATGTGGCCGTGGCATAGCCAACGCCATACTGAGGGGTATTCCATGCATTGCCCGAGTACTGCATGTAATAGTAGCTCCCGTACTTGATGACATAAGGACCTTCGATGAAGTACTTGTTGCTGGCCGTGTATTCCCAGTTCTGGTCACCCTTGATGCAAACGACGGGAAAACCGATGAGCGACTTCATGTCTGACCCAAGACGAACACAACGAATTTCGCTGTAGTTTGATCCTGACTGTGTGGTGTCAACCGTGTAGTAAAGAAAACAATCATCGGTGACCGGATCACGATAGACACTGGGATCGAAATGGTTCACCTCACCCATCCCCACCAACGGAGCCTGAAGATCTGCATAGGGACCGAGGGGAGAGGTGCTTGAGGCGACACACACGCGAAGTCGCGGGTCGGATGCGGTTGCGCCTGTGTAGAAAAGATAGTAGGTACCACCAACCTTGATCGCCTCTGGCGCCCACAGATAGCGTTGCGCCCAGGTGGTACCGCTTTTCTGCCAACAGAATCCGTGCTTGCGCCAATGCACCAAATCAGAGGATGACCAGACTTCGAACCCAAGAGTGTCGTACGTTGTGCCGTAGAGGTAGTACATGTCCCCATCTTGCAGAATCTGCGGGTCACCCAAGGACACTTCCAGAGGATTGCAGAAAACATCTACCGTTGTCGGCCGGTCAAAGTCATTCTGAAGGCGCGGCGTTTTGCCATCCATGACAACGGGTTCCGCCGTGGAAACGCTTCCGAACATGGAGAACAAAACAACACAGAAACAAATACGCATATCATGGATCCTCTATTTCCGAATCTTGAGAATCCGCATCATACTGGGAGAAGGGAGTTCGCCTTCTCTCGGTCTGTCACGGTTCTGGGGCAAAGTCTTCCATTCGAGAACGTAGTGAACCGAAGGATCATCGGAAGAACCTGAATCGCCACAACGTCGGGATGCCAGAACTGCGGCCTCCGACTCGCTGGGTGTGGACGGCGTCGGAGAGGCAGGAGAGATTTCGCGCTCCTCAATAACAGAGAAGGTTTCTTCGTCGAGTATCCACTCCCTCGTGCCATACTTGATGTGGCTGAATGTCTGGGAGAGTCTGCCGTCGGTCTGAACGCGGACAGAGTTCACTCTGACTTCGAAGATGATCGTGCCACCGCCACTGAAGTCCCATCGGTAGTCCCAATTGGAAACCTGGTATATCGCCCAGGTTCCGTCCTCAAGTCGAGCGTTGTATGCCTGGGTCAATCCCTGCTGGTCGAATTTGTGATAACTGATCACCGGACGCTTCTTGGAGTCAAAACCGATCCTGGTATTGCCGTTGATCATACCGCCGCGAACCGGCACCGGATCAACAATCTCCGCGTTGTCAATGGTGAGAGGGAGTTCAAGCGGCTCTCCGGAACTTGTCTCCCAATGAATCAGGTCTCGACTGCGGGCATAGGACAGATCGTGGTTGAGCTCACAACCCGATCGGTCTCGCCAGACCCAGCAAAGATGGTGCAGACCGTCAGGCCCCTTCACAGGGCCATGAAGGTACGCGTTCATCAAACCCTTTCCCGAAAGCAGTGGCTGATCCAGGAGTCTTTTCCACAGCTGCGTCTGGTGATCGTAAACATTGTAGATCTGATCACCATTGCCACTGGAACCATCCCGATAGGTGAATATGAACTCGTTGTTCACGCCGCGCATGAAGGAGGGATAAGTACATTTGGCCTCACGATCGCCCACCATGCGATCGAGTCGTTCGAACGTCGTGATATCCAAAGGCTCTCTGGTTCGGAAGTAGACCAGAGGAACCGCATGCATGTTGCCTGTCAGATGAATCCGACTATCATCATCGAGCACCATCGTGACTGCGTTGTGGCTGTCCCACCCCAATTTCTCAGGCAGTCGGACAAACAACCACTCTGTACTGTCCAGGACTCGCGAAGCAACCGTCATGTTTCGCTCGGCATCATAAAACGCGGCAAACTGCCTGCTGCCTTTGGTCAGAAGACAGAACCCAACAGGATGGCCTGACCAGACTGGCGTGACGTCAAGGATCTCCTGAGTCACCTCAGCGCTTGCGACACGACAGAAAACACACCCAGAAATAAGAATCAGAACGTACTTCATGGTTACTCCGCTTCGCCCGTCATAACAAAAGGTGCCCAAAAGTAAGGATGGAAATACTGGGGATCGTTGAGCAGCGTCAACTGCGCCTTGCGAAGTGAAGTCAACTTGCTCATCCGTCTCTCTCCCTGGCTCTCGGCGAGGGACTTGACCAGGTTCTCGTAGAAGGTTTGCATGAAAAGACCGGTGGCCTTGTCTTCAACAGGCCAGAGTGTTGAAATGACCGTCTCCGCACCTGCCTTGACGAAACTCTGTTCCATGCCATAGACCTCGTCGCCCTGAAGCCGATGCTCGCCAATGCCTGTTTCACAAGCGGACAGAGTGACTAGGCTCACTTTGTCCAGTGTGAGATCGAGAACTTCCCGTCGCCACAGGCAGCCGTCTTCACCCTTATCCCATGCGGGAAAAAGTTTGATGTAGCACTTATCCAAGTCGCCTGGATCCAGAAATGCATGTGTTGCGAGATGGAGAATGGTCTTCTCTGAACACAGACCCTTGAACACATCCTCGGCCGCCTGATCCCTGAGCAGCACATTTGCGGTGGCGAAGACTGTCTTCAGACGTTCCGCCTCTTCCTGAGCGTTCGGCAGTGTGCCATCTGCATTGCCAATGGCAAGAACGTTGACCGGTTCCTCAACCGCACCGCCACGTGCGAAATCGAGAAGGGTCAAGCTTCCTTGCTTCAGGATCTCATAATCCTCGACGAGGTACCGCGTTCGATCGCCTTCTTGAGATATCACCAACGCAGCAAAAGGCAGATAGTGCAGGCCCTGGTTCGGTATAACCACTAAACGAGTTTTCCCCGCCAACAGATCACCCAACGGCGCAATGAGTTCACCGTAGAGACGATTGCCGACCTGGGCAATCGGCATGAGAAAGGTCTCTTGATAGGAACTCTTCCATTTGGGATCACCTTCGATACGGCTTTGTACAGAGGCCGGATAGAAACGGAAGGAAATCCTGAGAAGGTCGCGCAAATAAGTGATGCGTGATTCCAGATTTTTCTTGTCTATCTTGACGGTTCGATAATCCAGTTTGTCTGACGTGACAGCGAACAGAAAGAGATTATCTTCATAGAAAAGGTACTGGATCATGAGGCTCTGGGCGTCAAGGTGTTTCCTGATGCGGTTCAGAACGTCCGGATTGACCTGTGTTAGAGCATAGAGTTGCGGATTGCTGCGGAACAAGTCCTCAACATGCTTGGCGTAGGCGTCCTGTACCCCTTCGGCTTCCTTGGCCAGCATTTCTGCCAGTTTGGTATCTTTTTCCGATTTGGCTTGTTCGATTCGTTCACGCAAAGCGGCGATTCGGCTTTGATATGAAATCTCTTCGCTGGTTCCGCCGATGAGATCCTTGGCGAGATTCTGATCGCGGCTGCGATCCAGATAGGCAAGGGCTTCAGGCAGACGGTTCTGCCGAATCAACAGACTGACCAACGCCTCATAAGGTTCTGAGCGCTCGGTGCTGACAACTTTCGTTGCCTGGACATCGTCAGGCAGCCGATACGTCAGCGACTCCAGTTCCGTGATGGCTTCGTTGAACTTCTTCTCAGCTTGCTCGACGTTGCCTCGCGCGTCCGAAATCCGGCCCTGCCAGTAAAGGACTCTCTGAAGATATTGCTTGTAGCCGGCATTCTTGAAGGCATCATAGGCACGACTCAAATGCACTTCCGCCTTCTGAAAATTCTCCGCCCCACCGATTCGGAACAGCCACTCTCCCATCAGCAGATGACAGGAACCTTCTCCCAGAACGTCCTTCAACTCAACTCTTAGAGCAAGAGACTGTCCCAGTGTGTCCAGTGCCTTCTGATGCTCTCCTTGACTGTACAGGGTCTGTGCAATGACCTGAAGCGCAGCGGCTTCGCCCATGCGATCCTGTGTGGCCTTCTTGGCCTGGAGTGCCTTGTCGAGCAGTTGCAGCGCAGTGGCGGCGTCACCTTGTTTCTGTGCCAGTTCCGCCTGGTTGATCAACACCGTCGCCAAAGAGCGCTGATCGCTCGAAGCGGTGAAGATTGCAGCGGCACGTTCAAACTGATCCTTGGCTTGATCGTACAAACCTTCCCGAGTCAGGAGAATACCCAGATTAGTCACCGTTTCGGCGATGCGTCCCTGGCTGTTTTTGCTCTCGTAGATTTTCAGTGCCTCGGTGAGATCTTTGTAGGCGGGGGACAATTCACCTTGCTGCATCAGCACAGCGCCACGATTCTGAAGACAGCGCGCCTTGGCTTCTTCGGCACCTGCCGCCTCAAAGGCTTCCAGAAGACCTTGGTAGATGGCAAGAGCGCGTTTGGCATCCCCCAGACTTAGCGACGTCGCAGCGCTGTTGAACGCCACCTTGACCACCAGCGACTGGTCGCCGACAATTCGGGCCAACTGCTGCGAATCACCATAGGCTCCCATGGCTTGATCGAATTTTCCAACGCGGTCATAGAGAAACCCCAAACGATAGAGAAGATCAGAGGCATCCTTCTGGTTACCGTTCTTGAGGCTCTCATCCGCTGTCTGTTTCAGCAGGGCTTCAGCCTGATCGTATTCACCATTCAGGTAATGCGTCTTGAACTGATCCAGGACTGATGGAGACGTGTCCTGAGCCAGGCAAAAGACCGCTCCCAGATAGGCAATACCAGCAAGGAGTGCAGCACAGAGAAGATTCACTCGATTCAAGACACGCACTAAGGCTCTCCTGCGCATAGACATTGACCGATTCCAAAAACCGGTTAACCTGCGCTTTTCATCTCGCACACATGAGAGAGAGTAGCCCAAATGTGGATTCTTCTCAAATCGAAATGATTTCATTGGGCGGTCGTTCTGCATTTGCACAGACGAGGGATTTTCATGCAGAATCGGACTGTTTTGGAACTCAGAATGCAGGAGGTATTGAAATGGCAGTGCAGTTGGTTGTCAAAGCAGGGGCTCATGCTCGTCGCAATTGTGTCACACGCGCAGTTGTGCCTTGGAAAGGTTCGTTGCCGAAATCGGTATCCATGAAATCCGCTTCAGAAACTGTCGTCTGTGCACAAGTTGAGAGCCAGACCGAAGATTCGCTCTCAGTGGTTTGGGTGGTGCCGGCGATGCTCGCTGGAGAGACAGAAACATGGACGCTTCATGTGGCTGATGAGAAAACTCCGGAGGAAGTCGTCTGCGCCCAGGAAACCGATGACCAGTTGAGCCTCAAGGTGACAGGCACAGAAGTGGGACGATATCAGTACGGCTCCAAATGGGCACGTCCGTTCCTGTATCCTCTTCTGGCTCCAAAGGGACTTCGACCGACGCGTGGATTTCCGGTTGTGGAGGGAATTGCTGACGAAGACCACGATCATCCCCACCACAAATCTGTCTGGGTTGCCCATGGTGATGTCAATGGAACAGACAACTGGTCGGAACACACCGGACACGGCGCCACCCGACATCTCGGCTTTAACAAGATCATCTCCGGTTCGGTCTTCGGTGGTTTTTCCTCAAGTAACGAATGGCTGACCGGCGACGAGAAGAAGATCCTCAGTGAATCGCGAGAAGTGCTCTTGTACAACACATCCAATGACGAGCGCCTGTTGGATTTCGCCATCACATTCCATGCAACCGAAGGCGATGTGAAGTTTGGCGACACCAAGGAAGGGGGTCTTCTCTCGGTTCGAGTTCGAGGCAGTATGAACGGGAAACGCGAGGGTCTGATCACTAACGCAAACGGTGCTCTGACCGAATCGGAAACCTGGGGACATCGGGCTGCCTGGTGCGATTACTCGGGTCCTGCCGATGGGCTTCTGTGTGGAATCGCCGTCTTTGACAATGAAGCAAATCCGCTCTTTCCAACGTATTGGCATGTTCGGGACTACGGCCTGATGACGGCCAATCCATTTGCCCTGTCTGCTTACAAGAACGACAAGACTCTGGACGGTTCCTGGACGCTTCCAGCTGGAAAGACCGCGACCTTCCGGTACCGGATTCTCATTCATCTGGGAAACTGTTCCGAAGGCAGAGTGGCGGAAAAGTACCAGGACTATGCCAATGCTCCGCGAGTGGACGTTGTGTCCGGAGCCTGACAGGAGCCTCAGCGATTCTTCAACAAAAGAGCAGGCGCATGAGTAGGAATCCCATGCGCCTGTTCTGTTGATCTGATTCTCGTCAGTTATTCTGTTGGAAATGCGCTCAGGTGAACGTCGCAGAACTCATAGTTGTGGAAGGGAAGGCCTTCCGCTGCTCGTGCGATATCCCAGCCGAAGAACTGGCTCGGGCCGAGTTCGAGAGTGCCCCAGTCCTGAATGCCGCCAAATCCGTCCAGGACGACGATCGCCCGTGTGGTGCCGTTCTTGTCCACGAAAATCTTGAGCGACTTGGCAATGTCCCAACCGTAATAGAGCGAGGGTGGTGCGTCAGGAAGTCTCGCATCTCCCACGATGTGAATGCCACCGTAACCGTCCAGCAGGTAATACCCCAAGCCAGTCGGTGACAGTTCAATGTCCTTGGCGATGTCCCATCCAAAATACGGTTGTCCAGCGGGGAACCAAGGTGCCAGTTCAACGTTGCCGCTGTCACCCTCGAGGCTCCAGTGAACTGCACCGTAGCCGTCAAGAATGTAGTAACCACGGACGATCGGATAGGGCTGTGACTGCGGATCGTCCTGTCGCAGCCCAACAGCAACTTCCATATCGCGCGCAATATCCCAGCCCCAGTAATCGTAGCGGTCTTCCCCGAACTCAAGCGTTCGAGCGGTTCGATACTGCTTGAAATACTGGCGACCACTGCCGGGATCTGTTCGGAACGTTTCGCCAATTGGATGAACGCCGCCAAAGGCATCCAGCAGATAGAAACCTGCCTGTCCGTACCGTTCATCCGTCCAGTCCATAGCAGGTTCAAGATCTCGGAAGACGTCCCAGCCAGCGTATGGAATGGGTGAGTCCGGATAGATGGGAGCATTTCCGAATTGATGCACATCACCGAATCCGCTCAGCTGATAGAGACCACTGGCGTGACCGTTTTGATCCCAGGTCACTTCGATGTCTCGGGCGATATCCCATCCCATGAACTGTCCCATTGGATCGAAAACGGGCGCGTCATCTACTGCATGAATCGTTCCCAAACCGCTGAGAATATAGAGCCCCAGATAGTATGTCGGCGTTGGGGTATTGGTGACTGTTGGTGTCGGCGTGTTACTCGGTGTCACTGTGGGCGTATTCGTTGGGGTCTCCGATGGCGTGTTGGTTGGAGTGATCGTCGGTGTGTACGATGGGGTCTCGGAGGGTGTCCGAGTCGGTGTGTTTGTCGGCGTAAAGGTGGGCGGGGTCTCGGGCGTGACCGTTGAAGTATAAGTTGGTGTTCTCGTTGGTGTCCGAGTCGGGCTGTTCGTCGGCGTATCCGATGGGGTCTCCGTCGGAGTCTGTGTAGGCGTATCCGTCGGTGTATTCGATGGGGTCTCTGTCGGGGTATCGGTTGGTGTGTCAGTAGGTGTCTCCGTCGGAGTCTCAGTTGGCGTTTCTGGAATCGGAGTGTCTGTTGGGGTGTCGGTCGGCGTATCTGTCGGAGTGTCCGTTGGGGTCTCGGTTGCCGTGTCTGTTGGGGTCTCTGTCGGAGTACTTGTGGGAAGAGTAAAATACAGAGCGTGGTCTTCCACTTCACCCATGCTGTGCAACCCATAGGGCTGTGCCCCTGGAGCCAATGTCAGCCGGAACCGAGCATACACTGCACCGGACACATAGATGTCCGATGGTACAGAAAACTGGATATCGCTCACGAGTGGAACGATGACCCGATCTATGACGATCTGCTCGGTTGCATGATCCCAGTCGCCATTGCCATTGAGATCAAACCAGACATTCAAGTATCCAGACGCTGACGATATGATCGACATGGTCATCTGTTCTCCCGCCACCAGTGGCGTGAGGAACTGAACTCCGTCTTCGTCGTCGCTGCCGTTCAGATCGTCTCCGTCGGCATTGATGGAAGGAAGTCCGTCGGATTCTGAGTCAACACCATATCCAAGATAGAGAAAACCGATTTCACTGCGAGCACCATCGCTGGATAACAGTGTGGGGTAGGTCGGATCGGGTGCATCCCCGAAATCATAGAGGATGGGCGTGTCTCCAAAATCAACTCTGTAACTGGCATAAGATGAAACCACGACAGTAACCTGATTGGCCGTAGTAGACTTGTACCCGACTGGATCTGTCTCCTCAACCTCATAGGTGCCCAGAGACAGAATCTCGAACTCATAGTATCCCGTTGCCGTGGTCGTCCTGGTTTGCTCCAATGCTGAATCCCGATAGAGAGCGATATTCACACCTTCCAGCACATCTTCCCCAAAGTCCATCATTCCATTCTCATTGGCATCATCGAACGCAAATCCATAGATGAGTGCATAGGGAGTGGGTGTGGATGTGGGAGTCTCGGTCGGGGTGGCCGTGGGTGTTTCGGTTGGAGTGTCGGTCGCTGTGTCAGTTGCCGTATCTGTCGGGGTATGAGTCGGGGTATCCGTCGGAGTATCTGTCGCGGTCGGGGTATTGGTTGGTGTCTCTGTTGGAGTTTCTGTGGGTGTCTCCGTTGAGGTATTTGTTGGCGTGTCCGAAGGAGTATCGGTTGCCGTATCAGTTGGAGTCACCGTCGCCGTATCGGTTGCTGTGCTGGTGGGAATATCATACAACTGACCGAAAACACCATTTCCGAAGCTGTCCTGCATGTAAGATTCCCAACACACGACAAAACTCCCTGCCTGATTCATTCCGATACAGGGACGCCCTAGGGAGAACAAGGTAGATGAATTGGCGGGCGCCGGTGTGGTGATGGGTGTAGACTGCGCGTTGAATGCTTGAACGAAGATGGCGTCAGGTTCTGATGGAAGTGCACCAATTCTTGTCCCGGTATTCTGAGGTCCATAGCTCACATAATGCCAAGACACCACAAAGTCTCCGTCGGGGTGAACTGCAACCGCTGGTCTCCGTCCCTCACCAATGAAAAAGGGATCAGTTACCGGTGTTGCCATGGCATTGAAGACGCGGCCATAGACGTAACTCGGTTCACCGTAGATCTCCCAGGCCACCACAAAATCCCCATCCGCATCCATTCCAACTGAAGGCAACTGGCTCTGGCAGACACTCGCGGAGAGAATATGTTCGCCGGAGATGGGAGTCATCTCCGGATTGAGCACCTGCCCAACAATGGCATCGCAGTAGGAATAACCGGGCATGCTGATCTGAGAACCCCAAACGACAACAAAGTGACCGTCATCATGAAGGGCAACGTCTGGGTGGTCGTTCCAGAAAAGACTTGAGACACCTTCCTGGCCGAGCGTCGTCTCATCCGTCAACGGAGTTGCCTGCAGGTTGAAGGTTCGTCCCTTGATCGAAGCTGTGGAACTGAAGGTGTCTTCCCAGACGACGACAAATGTTCCTGTCTCGTTCAAGTCTACTGCCGGCTCATGCACCTCGTACATTGTCATTGTGGACAACGGACTACTGATAACCTGCGGAATACCCGAGGCGTCAAAGATGGATCCCATGATTTTACTGTCCAAGCTGACGAGATTTGCCCAGACGACGACAAATTCACCCGCTTCATTGATCGCAACGTCCGGTTCTTCTGCACGGAGCGACTCGAATGGAGTGGGAGTCAACAGCGGAGAAATGGGGAAGTCAACAGTCGCGGGTGTCGCTCCTGGCAGGAACCTTCGCCCCATAACCGTCTGGACGAAGTACGGAAAGCTGCCATAGTAATCTGTGTCCCAGACCACAACGAAACTTCCATCGCCAGCCATGGCAGCGGCAGGATCATATTGATCTTCCCATGAGATGGAGTTGGCTTGAAATTCACCACCGAAGGGAATCGGAGGATTCATCAGACGCTCGGGCGCGGTCTTGTCCTTTGGATTCTTGGCGACATTGTCCCAAGTCAGTTCAAAGCCGTCCTGGCTGAAGGCCGCCTGATTTGGAAACAGCGGCACCAACGCCACAAGCAGAAAGACGCTGAACCGTGTGATCGTACTCAGACGAAACGGATCGGCCTTACAGAGATTACGGCAGGCAAACATGGATATATCCTCCCTGGAAAAACGACACTGTCCCTTAGACTTCTCGCTCGTTCTCGAACTGCTCTCAAGGAAACTATTGTCTTTCGACTTATCGAGGATATGATACACTTCTTTGAAGACGAGAACAAGCGTTTTTCGGTAAGCTGACGGAGAACGAGGATGGGACAAAAATCGCCAATCTCTGGTGAAGTACCGGTCAAGCTCAATAGACTTCACGGAACGCTCCAAACTGCAGGGATTCTGGCTTTGGAAGACCTGAAAAAGGGACTGAAGTCAGGAAGACTGAACAGAATGAGGGAAACAGGAACTGCTCGGCTGGCAATCCAGTCCGCTGAGTCCTGCAAAACCACTTCCTGCATGGCATTGACCGCAGGAACTGTCATCAAACAACTTGCCACACCAGGACTATCTTGATGCCAACTCTTCTGTTTTACGTCAGTGGGCACGGTTTCGGTCACAGCACAAGAACCATTGCTGTCATCAACGCCATCCCGCCCGAATACGATGTGATTGTCAAGACATCAGCGCCACAGTGGTTGTTCGATCTGAATGTTCGTCGTGCGTTCGACTTTCAGCCACTTGAAGTGGATGTTGGTGCAGTACAACCAAACTGTCTCAAACTGGAACGAGAGAAGACACTCCTTGCGTTCTCTCAGTTTGTTGCAGGTCAGGATGTCATCGTTCGCAACGAAGTCCAGTTTGCTCGTCCGAAAGACATCCGCGCTGTTGTATTTGATATCCCGCCACTTGCTCCATTGGTTGCCCAAGCGCTGGGTGTTCCGAGCATCGCCATCAGTAACTTCTCCTGGGATGAGATCTATGAGCCATACGTCCGTGAATTTCCGCAGTACCAACCGCTTCTTGCGAAACTTGCTGCCGAATACGCAACAACGAGTCTGCTGCTGCGTCTGCCCTTTCATCTGCCGATGGCTGCCTTCCCCGTTCGAGAGGACTGGCATCTGCTGACTCGGGTGGCGCAAGAGGATAAGGCGAAACTTCGGGCAAAGATGGGGCTTCCGCGGGACGAGATCGTTGTTCTTCTTTCGTTTGGAGGCTTTCGGCTCGCGAAGACAGATGCGCTCGATCTGGCTTCCTGCAAAGGCTTCTTTTTCCTGTCGTTTGTTCAGCCACCATTGACAGAGGCTGCCAACTACAGAAACCTTCGACAGGATGAATGCCGTCATGAAGAGGCAGTCAAGGCCTCTGACATCGTCATCACCAAACCGGGCTATGGGATCGTCTCCGAATGCATCGCCAATCAGACGGCAATGCTCTACACAGAACGGGAAGACTTTTGCGAATACCCGCTGCTGGTCGAAGGCATCCAGAAACACCTCATCCAGGATCACATTCCACAGGATGATCTGCTGGTGGGACGATGGCACTCTCACTTGGAACGCCTCTCAGTCCGTCTTGATTCCTGGAACACCGTAGAACCTGTCGCCATTGACGACGGCAGCAGAACGGCGGCGAGAATCATCGAGATGGCACGATGACAGGCCGCAGCAATGTCTGAACCACGGATTCAATGGATGACGCGGATTTCACAGGTTTGCAGAACAAGAAGAAACATCCCCGACGTGAAAGGATTTCTGAAATCTGTGTCATCCTTTAATCTGCGTAATCAGCGGTTCAGACTTATCTCTTCATCAATCTCGGGGTGATCCAAGCCACGGCGATGGCTTTCACCACATCTGCGGGAATGAAAGGCAGACCCATAATGAAGGCGGTCATGAGGCGTCCGCCCGTGAGTGTGCAAAGGTGAAGGATGCCCATCAGGTGAATGACGGCAACTCCAACAGCAAGAGCAAGAATCATCCGAACGCGGTTGATTTCGGTCTTGCCGTTGATGGTGACTCCGCGCCCCAGGATTCGGGCGACAATCTGCGGCACAAAAAGGAAACTGATGAGATATCCGCCTGTGGGTCCCATCAAATAGGCAAGTCCCGCCACGCTACCGCTGAAGACCGGAATGCCTGCCGCACCCAAAGCCAGATAGAGAGCCTGGCTGGCAGCAGCCATTCCTGGGCCAAGCAACACGCCCGCCAAGAGCGCAAAAAAGACCTGCATCGTGAACGGCACCGGCGAGAACGGCAGCAGGACTCTCATCTTCGCGCCCAGGATCATCAATCCGGTGAAAGCCAATACCGACTGCGCGGCAAAGAGTGCATCCTGAAAGTCGAATTCCCTTATTCTTGCTATCGCTACAGCATCTTTTCGGACGTTGAATCTCATTTTCCTGCGACTCCATCCTATGGTTGGGAGAGTCCCCAACGTGATAGGCATTGAAAACCTGTCTCGTTCTCAAGCCGAAAGGAAGATATCATTCCCCAGGATTCTTTTCAAGCAGGTTGGTACCTGCAAACACTGCCCTGCTCCCAAAGACACTCAGTTCAGAACAGGCGTGTCATTTGCCGAGCGAGCGTGCGAGGGAGTGGACAAAGTTCACGCACCCTCAACTGCTCACCTGCTCGAAGTCTGCTTTCCCAGAAGCGGAAAACCCGATCCGTTTAGTACCCCTCCCACAGTCGTGCTTTCTGTCCCGTTGTCTGGGTCTGCACCGCAGTTGCGGTCGGCGTGAAGACCGGAGTCGGTGTCAGTGTTGCCGTTGGAAAGAATGTTCCCGTCGGAGTCTGGCTCGGCGTCCACGTCAACGTAGGCGTATGAGTCGCCGTTGCCGTTGGCGTTCTTGTCGGCGTATGGGTAAATGTGAAAGTTGCCGTTGCTGTCGGCGTGTTTGTAAAAGTGTAGGTTGAGGTCGCCGTGGGTGTTCGGGTCGGAGTGTTGGTTACTGTTGGCGTCGGAGTATTGCTTGGCGTACTGGTTGCGACAACCGGCAGTGCGTAGCGAATGTAGAGAGAAGGTGGTGCCGATCCCTGCTCCGCTGAGTAGAATTTATGTGCGCCGTCATCGTCCTCATTGGCCGTGCTGTTGCGGAACAGCAGACCTCGATTGGCATAGCTGCCATTGATCCATCCCTGCACCACATTGTTGAGCGCCGTGGAAGACCAGATTCGCTGCGTTCCCTGCGAAACTCCACTGATCGTGAGAGAGCCAAGGCTTGTGGTGTTGATGGTCGGTTGATCGTTCCAGCAGACCGTTCCGGCAGTTCCGTTACAGTCCCCTTCCTGCCAGGCAGTGGTAACTCGGTACAGATGCACGTCGTGGGACTGATCGCTGCTGGCATGTGCCGCACCCACATCCTGGTAGAGTGATACATTGCTCTCCAGGACAGTCGCATTCGATGGAATGCTGGAAATATCAAACTCGACCATTGCCCGCTGATGGGCATAGCCCCAACCGCTGTAGTATCCGATCAGGAGCCTGTTGTAGAGACCATAGTTGCGGGACTTGTAGTCGTCGTTGTAGTCGCGAATATGGCTGTCTTTGGTGGCGTTGATCACGGCTTCATGAGTTGTGAATGAGGTGGGCGTGGGCGTGACCGTTGGTGTTGGTGTTCTCGTCGGTGTGTTCGTGGGCGTCGGTGTTGGCAGAAGTTGATATCGAACCCACAATCGCGGGGGATTGGTTCCCTGGTCATCCGAATAGAATTTATGCGCGCCGTCGTCGTCTTCGTTGGTGGTGCTGTTTCGGAACATCACACCGCGGTTGGTGATGCTTCCGTTGACCCAGCCCTGAACCAGATTCACAACGGACGCTCCCGTCCATTCCCGCCAAGTTCCTGCTGCGACTCCTTCAATGTTCAGGGAGCCGAGGCTGGTGGTGTTGATGGTCGGCTGGTCGTTCCAGCACACCGAACCGGCGGCACCGTTGACTGTCCCTTCCGCCCAGGTGCTTGTGACACGGTAAAGATGAACCGTGTGAGGCTGATCGCTACTGGCATGACTGGCGCCGACATCCTGATAGAGCCCGATTCGGGCATCCAGGATGGTGACATTGCTCGGAATGGAGGCAACCGAGAATTCGACCAAGGCACGCTGATGGTAATACCCCCAGCCGTTGTAATAACCAATCAACAGGCGATTGAAAACGCCGTAGTTGTAAGTCTTGTAGGTGTCATTATAGTCTCGGACGTGTGTGTCTTTGGTGGTGTTGATCGTCACTTCCACCACAGCAGGGGTATTTGTAGGGGAGTTGGTGGGAGTATGCGTGAAGGTTGCCGTGTGAATTGGTGAGTTAGTTATGGTGAAAGTGGGGGTGTCGCTCGGGGTCTGAGTTGGAGTATCCGTCGGAGTGGTGATGACCGTGTTGGTCGGTGTGTGGCTTTGCGTTTCCGTTGGCGTGCGCGAAGGTGTCTGAGTTGGCGTGACCGTTGCTGGAAAAGTTGCAGTTGGCGTGGGAAGTGGCCGGGCAGGAATCGGAGGCATTGAGCGCCATGAAGCGAGCGGATCTGCTTTGAGTGCACTATAGAAAACGTCGCCTGATTCCTGCAGGCCGGAGCTGTCGAAAAACGCAAACCCGTCTTTGCCCGGCTCAAATCCGGGCAACGCACGAACCTGGTTGACCTTCTCAACCAGTGAACTGGCGGCATAGGAACCCGCGCCATAGGATCTCAAACCGATGAACACATTTCTCGTACCCGTGTTCGCAAAAGCATCGGCAGCCTGCGTGGTCACGGTGCTGGTCTCTGTGCTGTAACACATGGGATAGACCAGATCCAGAATCGGTTGCAGTGCCCAGTGGCTCCAGTGCTGGAACGCCCAGCCCTCGGCAGTGCTCCGATCGCCAAGCACCGCACAACTGAAGGCAATCGCGGGTTTGTTCGCCAGGATGAAATCCCAGATATCTTCAACCAGAGAAGTAACCTGATCTCGCTTCCAGTTCTGCCAAGTGGCACTGGTCGGATCGGCAGTCTGTCCTGTTTGTTCGGAGTATCGGTCTGTCGCGACTGTGTTGAAGCCCCAGTCTATGGAGCGGTCAAAACTGCTTGTGGGATAGCGAATGTAATCCAGATGGAAACCATCCATATCGTAGTTGATGATAATGTCTTTGAAGACGTTTCCCAGATATTCCTGAACATCAAGACGACCGGGATCAAGATAAGCCCCTTCAGCATCGGTCACCTGCATCACGGTGCCACTGTTGTTGCGTGTGATCCACTCCGGGTGCGCGTTGAAGACGTGATCAGGATCAGTCGGCGGGACGGCACTTGACCAAGCGGGATAGGTTGCCACCCAGGCGTGAACTTGAAGCCCAGCGTTGTGCCCCAGTGTTATCGCCGTCTGGAGTGGGTCAAAACCGGGTGACTGACTGGAAAGCCTCTCCGAACGGGGTTCCGAGTTGGGATAGGTGGAATCCGTTCTGTTGGGAAAGTACAGAGCATCACCTCGATAGCGAATCTGACAGATCACCGTGTTCATGTTGTTGGCAGCCGCTTTGCTGATCGCCGTCTCGATCTTCGATGGAGAATCCATATCGAAAACATCTATCCAGACGGCACGTCCTTCCGGCGTGGTGACAGGAGTATTGCTGGGCGTAGGCGTGTCTTGAACCAAAGCCCATCGGACAGCGTCTGCCACAACGATTTGACCTTCCTGTGCGTCATCGTTGAGCACAACGGAATAGCTGCCCGTGCTAAAGCTGAACCAGCCGAGTTTGTTCCACTGACCACCTGAGTACTGCTGATCAACATAGAAGAGACTGGAACCATCAGCATGATAAACCTGAAACGGAGCGTTGTTGGCTCGGTTGCTTCCATTGGGATACCAGATCGCGACTTCATAGTTACCCGCTTGCGGTATCACAACAGTCCAAGTTGCTGAATCGAGTCCCGACCCGCTGGTGTTGTACCGGTAGTCCACTCCATACTTGTTGGTCGCGGAAGAACTCGTGAACCAGTTGGAATCTGAACCCACGTCCGCGTAGCCTGGATCGGTGTTGTCCACGATGAGGCTGACCGGTGCGGAAGTATGCGTTGGTGTCTGGGTTGGCGTCTGTGTGGGTGTGGAAGTGATCACACCCGTGGGTGTAGCTGTCGGCGAGTTGGTGAATGTGCGTGTTGGTGTGTTGGTGGGCGTACTGGTCGGGATAACATTGGTGTTGGTAGGTGTCTGCATTCCACCTTCCAGAGAGAACATCACTGCATCGGCCATAACAATTTGACCGTCGCCAGTTTCTGCTCCTTGCGTGGAAATCGAAACGCTTAGCAGCGAAGAGAAAGCAAATGAACCCAGAAGGTTCCATGTTCCACCGTTGATCTCTTGATTCACCCATACCATGGTGTCGCCCGTTCTCGTATGAACAACATAGGGAGTATTGTTCGAGCGGTTGGCTCCCGCCGGCCACCAGGCATAGACCTTGTATGTACCCCCACCGTTGATGGCATGTGACCAGGATGCTGTCCGCACACCAAAGTTGGTACTTGTGTAACGGTAGTCCGCACCGTATTTGTCCGAGGCACCTGTCGCCGTTGCCCAGGGAAATCCGTCATCACTCCAACCGGGATCGGGATTGTCAATGATGAGTTGGCTGGGCAAGAACGGTGTTGGCGTTCGAGTTGGAGTGTGGGTATTGGTATATGTGTTTGTCGGCGTGTTGGTCGGTCCCGACGGGTTGACGGTGATCCGGAACCAGACCGCATTGTCCGCAGGACCAAACCACGTCACCCCTTCTTCGACCAGTCCCCAATACTCGGTATAGGTAGTGGAAGTGCCGACCGCAGGCGCGGTCATGATGAACGTAAATCGTCCCACTTGACCTTTGGATACAGCGGACTGATCCACTTCAGTCGGGCGGTTGGCACCAACCCAGTTGCCCGCCGTGTAGAAAATGCTGGAACGGTCTCTCGGTTGTGTCGTTCCGAGTCGGGTTTTCGCATGTCCCCAAACCGCGGTACCGTCATTCATGTATTCGACCCAGCACACGGCTGTTGACCCTGAGGTCATCGTATCCGCGTAGGACTGCGCAGTCCAATGAGCCGCATAGGCTACAGGAGTCGGCGTGTTGGTTGGAGCGGTAGCGCCGGTGACGTAGTTCATATAAGTCGTCCATGGCAATGGTCCGGGACAGCTGGTTGATGCGCCAGGGACTTCCTTGTGACCGACAATGTAACTGCGCGTCTTGGGAAAACTGTAGGTGTTGCAGACATGACGACATGCGTAAGCGGACGCCTGCAACATGGCGGTACTGTTCCAAAGACCGGGATTTGCCGACGTGGCTTCGTTCTCGATCCCAATGCTGCGCCCGTTCCAGTTGCCGCAGTGCCACGCCTTCAGGTAGAAGCGAACCATCTGAGTTAGTTGTCCGTCTGAGGAACGACAGACAAAGTGAGCGCTCACGTTCGAGGCAGGATTCTTGAACCATGAGATGGCACCGGCGTATGTTCCAGTTCCCACCCAATGGTTCACCCAGCGGTCAATTGCCACACCGTTTCTGCTGGAGTAGTTGGATGGGTCTGCAGGATTCCAAATCGCCGGTCCATAGTCCGTGGACTGAATCCTGGTGATGTGGCTGACCTTCTGTGAAATGTCCACAGGGGTTCCTGCCACTTTGATTTGCATTCCCAAAGTGTTTTGTGCCGAAAAGCCATCATGGATCAGGGCAAAGTACTCCTCGGCTTGAATTGCCTGAACGTCGTCTCCCAAAAGACCGCTGAACTTCTTGAGCACATCCCAATAGTCTTCCAGCGTCTTGGGTTTTCCAATGGTCTCCTTGGCGTATTTGGCAATCAAGGCGACACCGCCACGGATATTGGCAATCGGATCCCTTTTCAGTGTTTCTGGATCGAGGCCGACAAGCGCTGCGGCTTCTCTCAGAGTCTGGCAGTACTCGTTGTCCACCAGATGCATGATGCCGTAGCCATAGTCCACAGTCGGCCCACTATGAACCCAGGCGGATTCCTTGTAAGCGACGGCTTTGACGATTTCCACCGGAACGCTGAACTCCTGAGCTGCGTTGGCAAAGGCTTTCTGCAACTGATCCAGAGTCGGATGAGTCTGCAAGAGCGCAACGGCAGGCTCGGCAGCCCCACCCATACATCCGACCGGTTCCGTCGAATGGCACGTCACTGAGAGAAAGCCCATCATCACGAGAGCACAACAAACGGTGAAACTGGTGGCACGGAAGTCCTTCATAGCAGATCTCCAACTCATACAAGAAATGGCTCTGGACTGGCCGTTGCGAGGCAATATCCAAAGCAGTCGGGGCAAAACGCCAAGCCAGCGGGATGGACACACTTTCGCAACCCAGGACACAGACAAAACAGATCGGTCAAACCACTCATTTCAAAAAGCCTGTCCATCTCTCGACAAAACAGATCCTGTCCACACCAATGTAACGTAGCACAGCATCGCACAAGCGTCAAAAGAAGCGCCACTCCTCAGCGGACGAAAACGGATCTTGACGCCTGATACTGATGACCGAACATGTCCACTGTTCGCACACGGATCAGATGTGCGCCAGTTGTGAGGGATTCGGGCAATGATGCCTTCCAGAGGTGCTCGGTTCGTGCGGGATCGGGCAGTTTCTTGCCCGGGAGAGAATGGGTGGCCTCCAGTTCCTTGAGTTGCTGGAAAAAGGGATCATGGCCTGTGAACTGCTGCATGGGACGCCACTCATCCTTCTCGCCGACGCGCATCTCGACCTGGGAATGGTGGGAGCCGACAAACACATTGACGACCACCTCGGTTGTCGCTGATTCAGTGAGAGGAATTTCATTTGGCGCAAGGATGTTCATCTGATATTCCGCTGGGAACCGCGCGGCTTTGAACTCCAGTGAATACTGATTTCCGTCGAAAGTCGCGATCATGTACCCATTTGGAACCCCATCTACCATCATCGCGTGGGGAATACCGACCTCGTCCGGTACTCCCATCCACCAGGAACCACAACTGGTCGGACTAACGAAATGATGATGAGGCTTTGTTCCCTGCCACCCCTGCGCCTGTTCAAAGAAACGATGCTTGGTGTTGTGATTGTGCGCCGAGATGGAGAAAGTGTACGGTCTCTTCTCGATCAGCCGGAAAACTTCTTCCCGATTCCTGGTTTCGTTCAAAGGAATATGCATCATCAGTACAATGAGTTGTTTGTCAGGCACAACAGCCAGATCGTGTTTTACAAAGTCCAACTGGGCTTGAGTCAGTTTCCCTTCGTAATCATATTTGCCCAGGGAATGAACATTGTTGAGAACGATGAAATGGACTCCTCCCCAGTTGAAACTGTAATGGGAAGGGCCAACAACGCGATTGTAGGTGTCATCATAGGAATCATAGTCCTGCGCATCGTAGTTGCGATCATGGTTTCCAATGACATGATGCCAGGGAACGCCAACGGTCGCCACCGCCGCTACATTGTCTTCGAACATCAGCGGCCTGTCATTGACAATGTCGCCCAGCGTGACACCAAACGCTGCGTCCGTACCCACCAACTCGGCCAACACATCACGGGCGTAATAGGAGACTTCCGTTGAATTGGTCGTCTGCGGATCGCCAAGCATCAGCACTTTGAACCGTGTCGGCTCGATCCTTCGGATGAGCGGAAAGTCAACTGAGTCCGGCAAATCGCCCGACGGTGGAAGTCCAGCAACCTTGAGTCCCTGTGATCCCTTTGGTTTGTGAAAATAGTGGAAGCGCATGAGATTGCTGTCATTCAGCGGTGGAGTCCAATTAGTCGGTTTGATGACAAAAAGACAGGTCTCTTCGCCCTGCACAGGCAGCTCATACTTTCCTTCGCCATCCGTCTGTACGACCACCGTACCGTTGGAAACACCAACGCCTCGGAGTCCTTTCTCATGGGCATCGCGAACGCCATTGTTGTTCTGATCATTGAAGACGATGCCTCGGGCGATCCCTTCCTGTGCTGACGCGGATGTCCCCAGAAGAAAACCCGTCATCAGAACGCCAAAACACAAAACGAAAAGAATACGTTTCATTCTTCTCCCTTCCTTTCCTGTCTCGAACGGATCAAAGAATCCTTCCTGCGCCCTCTGCGGGGCGAACCGCAAAGAGACAGGAATCAACGCGAGGCATGTACTTGCAGATGTCCGGATGGTTCTTCTGAAGATATCCCTCGTAGTATTCTCGATGAATGGTGCTGATGAAGGCTTCGACTTGTTCTGCCCTCACCAGACTGACGGTACAGCCGCCAAAACCCGCTCCTGTAAGACGGGCTCCCAGAGCTCCCGATGACTGTGCCAGTGAAACCAAAAAGTCCAATGCGTCGCAACTGATCTCATAGAGGTCGCGACAACTTGCATGAGACTCAAGCATGAGGCGTCCCACCTGTTCAAGGTCTCCCGCTTTCAAAGCCTGCATCGCCGATTCAACACGCCGACCTTCGCTGACAACGTGGGCATACCGCTTCCAAACCTGAAAACCTTCGGATGGCGGCTGGAGGATTTCCCCCGACCGAAGAGTGCAGCAGCGCTTCTGATATTCACTCTCGGACACACTCAGGCGTTTGGCCGCTTCAGAGATGGAAAGCGGTGTCTTGGGAATAGTGTCTTCAGCGATTCGATCCAAGTCGGACTCGGACACACCCGTTCGTTGTGGGGTAAAATCACCCAAGAGACGAATCTGAGTTTCGGGAGAAATGCGCTCTCTGACGGCCTTATCCAAAAGCGCCGCAGCGGTTCGACATTCCACCACACGCCTGTTGTATGCGGCACGAGCATCTCCTGTTTTGGCCGCTTTGACCAGACTGTTGCTGACAACAATTCGGACATTCGCTGGCACTGGAACCGGCTCATATCCAAAGGGGTTGAAGTCAATCTTGAGCGCATGATCCCGCTGGCCAAGAAGAGAAATGGTCTGATCCATACCGCCGCCCTGCGTTCCAACAAAATGTTCAGCACGTGCGAGAATCTGTGCAAGATTCGGCTTGGGGATCTCACAACCATGAACACCCAGCAGGGCGAGGGCGGACACAACCACCAAAGCGGAAGACGAACTCAATCCCGCCGCGCTTGGAACATTTCCTTCAATGAGAAAGCTGCAACCGGTGAACTTGTCCGCGTGAACACCGTACTCTCTGCCGTCATCGAAAAGCCCTTGTAAAGCGGCCTTGACATAGTTTCCCCAGTGTCCCATTTCGAAAGGTCTCGGAACAGAGGCCACCGGACACTCAAACGCGCCACAGCGCGTGTTCACGTTCTGAACAACCATCTGCCCATCCTGTCGTGGAGAGGCGGCACAGAGAATGTCCCGACCGATGGCAACAGGCATCACTGGAAGACCATTGTAATCGGTATGCTCTCCGATCAGGTTGACCCGACCAGGTGCACGAAAGACCTGTACGGGACTTGACGCTCCGTGCTCTTCAGCATGGCATTGCAGCAGAAGTCTCAGTCTTTCAAACTGCACAGACCGCTCGGATCTGTCGTCTCCATAGACTTCCTCAATCCTCTGGGAGATAGTCCTATCCCCCGTCTGAAGTTTCTTCAACAAGTCTGCCGCGGAGTTCAGCATTTTCAGTGCCTCGTAGTGATTGGTCTACTGGCCACACGGCGCAGAGGACTCAGAAGCCTCGATGATCGTCTTCATTCGCTCCACATCTTCAGGAGTTCCGATGTCTCCCCAGTAGCCTTCCAACGGAAATGCCTTCACTCGATCGCCTTGGGCGAGCATTTTGTAGATGGCTTCTGTCAGTTCGTACTCTCCGCGGGCTGACCGGGTGAGTTGCGCAGTGTGGTCAAATATCCTCGGCGAAAAAACAAAAATACCAGCGTTGTTCCAGTTGGTGGTCGAACTGCCTTGAGGCGGTTTCTCAATGATCCGCTCCACCGACCAGTCCTCGTTGACGTAGACAGCAGCGCCTCGGTAGGGATCCTCGACGTGAGAGAGCGTCAAGAGAATGTCACAGGGATCGGATCGGTAACAGTCAATCAGGTTCGCGTAGTTGTGCGGAGACGCAATAATGTCACCAAAGGACATGTAGAACGGCTCATCTCCCACCGCGTCTCGTGTCAGATGAAGGGCGCTGCCCGTGCCGTCCTGCACTTCCTGGCGGACGTACCGGATGTTCATGCCGAAGTCTCGTCCATCCTTGAAATGTTCTTCAATGATGTTGCCGAAGTAGCCTGTCACCACAATGAAATCACAAATCCCCGCGTCACGTATTGTTCCGAGAATCCTCTCGAGAATGAGTTCTTTGCCAACATCTACCATAGGTTTCGGCTTGTCCGCCGTCAGATACTTCATGCGGGTGCCTTTGCCCGCGGCCAAGATAACTGCCTTCATGCCAACCTTTCTCCATACGAAAAGACGTTTCTCGGAATCGTACAAAAGATGACCTGTTTGTCAAACGGATTCCGGTTTGCGAGATGGGACTCATTCTCAACCGTAAGGTATGCACCACCCACGAATGAATCAGCCGCTTGATCTTGTAGGCACGATCAGCATACGCGCTCAGAAACGCATAGAGGCTCCAGATTAGATCAATTTTGTCTTTGTCAGCCAGGCTGCCAGTCCACGCAGGCCGAGAAGGTAGCTGTTAGAACCCATTCCGCATATCTGTCCAATGGAAACAGGGGCAATATACGAATGCCTTCGGAACTCTTCACGCGCGTGAACGTTGGAGAGATGCACTTCGATGGTAGGCAACTCCAAACCCTTGATCGTATCCGCGATGGCGACAGATGTGTGCGTGTATGCTGCCGGATTGATCAACAGCCCATCTGCCCACTGCGCGTTTTCAATCAGATAGTCAATGATCGCTCCCTCGGAAGACAGCTGGACAGTGCGCAGTTGCACACCGAGTTCTTCGGCGAGCGCCTGAAGACTGGTGTCAATATCCTCAAGCGTCTCCCTGCCATAAATGGCCGGTTCCCGACAGCCCAAAAGATTCAGATTCGGACCGTGAATGACAAGGATTCTCATGCTTTTTCCTCCTAACCTCCTTTTCAAGTGACACTCAGTTCGGAACAGGCGTATCATCTACCGAGCGAGCGTTCGAGGGAGTGGGCATAGCCCACACGTCCGCAGGTGCTAACCTGCTCGAAAGAAGCCACCAATCACCGCGATGATGACAAGAACCGCACAGCGAATCCAGATGCTCAACGTAACCAGAATATCACAGAGGAAAGACCTGTGCCAGTGTTTCAGGTAGAACTTCCTTATGCTTTGGTGATGATAGAGAATGCGTAAAGGCTGCTTTGCCTCACCCCCAACTCCACCGATATGATGGATGGGCGAGTCGGCAATAAAATAGACTTCCCATCCCGCCTTTTTGACACGGTAGCACCAGTCGGTGTCCTCACAGTACATGAAATAGTCTTCGTCAAGAAGTCCGACCTGATCCATCGCCTCTCGGCGGATGATCAAGGCAGCGCCTGAAACCCAGTCAACGGCTCTGTCAGTAGTTCGATCCCAATCAGTCAAGAGGTATCCTGTGGAGAACCGGTTCTTGGGGAAAATTCTTGAAAAGAGAGACTTCGATGAGAACAACGCCGTCGCAAACGATGGAAAACTTCTGCCTGTCTGTTGCGGAGCTCCCTTCACATCCAGGAGTTTGCAGCCCCCCACTCCGGCTTTCGCGTGACTGTCCATGAAGCGAACGGCTTTGGTCAGGCTTTCTGGAAAGCAGACTGTGTCATTGTTCAGGAGCATTGCATAGCGCCCCTTTGAGAGCCTCAGACCAACGTTGTTCCCCTTGGCAAAGCCAAGATTCTCTTGCATTCGACGAACCGTTACGTTCGGAAACTCCTTCGCAATGGCATCGCAATGATCTTCTTTGGAAGCATTATCAATAAGAAACACTTCGTGGGTGATCCCTTTGCATGCTTCGGCAATCGAAGCCAGACAGTTGCGAGTCAGATCCCATCGGCAATAATTGACGACGACGATGGACAAATCGGGTCGCGTGGGTTGGTCTCTGCTCTCTGTGTTCATCTCCGCACCAAGATAGACGTCAACATGTCCTTTCAGTAAGCAACCATTCGTGCATTTTCTCAAATCTCTGTCCGCAGATCTCCCAGCTGTAGCGATTCACGGCCGCTTGCCGAGCGTTTCTTTGCAGTGTTCTTCGCAGTTCTCCGTCGTCGAGCAGTCTCAGTATCTGATCGCGCATCTCCTCAGAGGAACTGGCTTGAAGAAACTCCTTGCCTGGTTCGGCACTCGATCCTTCCGCGCCAGACTCTGTGGTCACGATGGCTTTCCCCATCGCCAGGGCCTCCAGCATTTTGAGCCGAACTCCTCCACCAATTCTCAGCGGAAGCACGGCGACAGTCCCCCTATTCCAATAAGGTCGCACATCATCCACGAATCCAGTCACATTGACATTTGGCTCTTTCCCGAGAGCCACAATCTCTGGAACTGGATGCTGTCCCACGATCCAAAGCCGAATGTTCGGACGTCTCTCACGGATCAGAGGCAGTACTTCACGGCAAAAATAGAGCATGGCGTCAACGTTGGGAGGATACCTCATCGCACCGACAAAAACCAAATCTTCCTTGCCTTGTTCAGACGCATCACCTGGTTGGTAGTATTCCATATCCAGCCCAGGCAGCTGAACCTCGATCTGATCTCTGAAACCGAGTTGCCTCATCTGTTGGGAAAGTTCCGGGGTGATGGCCACGTTGAGGTCAGCCCTTTTCCATCCCCTCAACTCCCACGCACCGCATTGCCTTGCAAGTCTCCGATATGCCAACCGAACCAACGGGTTTCTCGCCCGCACGGCGCAGTCGGCATACAAGCCTGTATCCAGAACAATGTTCTGAAGCAAGACAGGCTGACTGAGTGATTCCGGCACATTCTGCATCATGAAGTAGTAATCCACTTGAACTGTGTCGAACGCATGTTTTTGAAGCAGTTCCGTCAGAGAACGCTTCATCTCCGGAACTGAGAAAGTGGCGAGAGGAAAGGGCGTACCCAGGACGGCTTTGAGGCAATTTTTCCAATGCCAGCGCTTGTGCCTTTTGAAAAGCAGAACCTTCTCGCATCTCTGTTCCAGTTCTCCGATCTGAGATAGTTCTGACTCATCTCGGTAAGTCGTTGCCAGTGTTACCTGATGGCGTCTGGAAAGATAGTTGAGCAGGTTGTAACAGACCGTCTTGCCTCCATCCGTTGGAGGATAGGGTATGAATGGAAACACGTAGAGTATTCGCAATGTCTCATCTCCCTATTCTCATCGTATGAAATATGACATGTAAAACCTTGAGTGTAAAGGTGTCTCGGATGTGGCGGATTTGTTGTGAGAACGATGCGATGCACTGCAGGCATTTGGGGAGTTGAACCTGCAGGTCAAACTTTGGACTGGAGCTTTTGCTGGGCTGACCAACATGAGGGGAACTAGGACGTGTAACCCAATTCCTCCCGCAACCAATCTATGGTCTTGTGAAGCCCTTCTTTGAGACTCACCCTTGGTTCCCAGCCAAGGACAGATTTCGCGCGTGAAATGTCCGGCTTCCGCCGCGTGGGATCGTCCTGAGGAAGCGGTTCGTTGACCAAGAGTTCCGGCTTGTCCAGAAGCGTCAGAATGGTCTCTGCCAGTTCTCGCACCGTGATCTCATTGGGATTGCCGATGTTGACCGGCTCATGAAAGTCCGACTTCAAGAGTCGAACCAAACCTTCCACAAGATCGGTGACATAGCAGAAAGATCGAGTCTGCTTCCCGCCAC
>JAKQFZ010000379.1 GCA_029558215.1 Candidatus Omnitrophota bacterium | reverse complement strand
AGTCTGACAGCAACCTGTCCATCGCGGAGAAGAACCTGTCTGATTCTCTCGTTCTGGCACCGATCAGTGGTGTTGTTACGGAACGTCTTCTTGAACCTGGAGAAATGGCGGGGGCGGGAACCCCCGTGCTTCGAATTGATGATGTCTCCAAGTTGGAGGTATCCGCCTTCCTTGCTGAGGAGTACTACCTGCGTGTCAAGCCGACTGAGACGGTTCTTCGTCTTTTCGCGGGCAATGAGAGCCTTGGGGAATATCCTCTCGGTTTCAAGAGTCCTACCGTTGATATGAAACTGAGAACCTTTGAAATCAAGGCAAGAATCAGTCCCACTCCTCACGGGATTGTTCCAGGACTGCTGGTCAAGATCCAAGTGGTGCTTCGGCAGGCAGTCGGTTTTGGGGTTCCGATTGACAGTGTTGTCAGCCGCAGAGGCAAGGATGTCATTTTCATCGCGGAACAAAACAGAGCGCGAATGGTACCCGTCGAACTTGGGCTGAGGACGGAGAGAATGGTGCAGGTCATTTCGGACATCCTTTCACCCGGGATGCAGGTTGTGATCCAAGGGCAGAAATTCTGTGAGGAAGGCACGTTGCTCCGAGTCGTTCAGGAGGCCAAGTAGATGTTTCTTTCGGACGCTTCAGTCAAGAGACCCGTGGCAATGAGTTGCCTGTTCATTGCCCTGACGATCTTGGGAACCAACGCCTGGCGCAAGATGAGTCTGGAACTGATGCCCAGCTTCAGCATTCCATTCATCACCATCGTAACGATCTATCCAGGCGCAAGCCCCGAGGAGATAGAGGTTGATGTTGCCAAGCGCATTGAGGATGCCGTTGGAAAGATAAGCGGTCTGAAGAACATCACCAGCACCTGCATGTCAAATGTTCATCAAGCGTTGCTGGAGTTCGAGATGGGTAAGAATGTGGACATTGTGGCGACTGAGGTCAGTCGGCAACTGGACACCATACTGCCCGATCTCCCTGTCAACGCGGAGAAGCCCCAGGTACAGACGTTTGATGTGAACTCCACGGCAGTGGTCACGTTCGCTCTGACAGGCGATGTTCCACTCGACGAACTCTATGACTATGCGGACAACGAAATGAGCGATCGGCTTACCGTCATTCCAGGTGTGGCGAAAGTCGAATTGACCGGTGGGGCTGAGAGGGAAGTTCATATTCTGCTGGATCGGGATGCCGTGGCGGCTCGCGGTCTGACAAGCATGGATATTGTGCGAACTGTGCAGAATGGCCTTGGGAAGACGCCCGCCGGCAACATTCGAGGCGGCGGGGTTGAGTACACAGTCAAGTATGACGCCGACTTCCGAGCTGTAGAGGAACTGGGCAGTCTGGAGATTGTCAACGATGCCGGTCGTCGCTGCTACTTGCGGGATGTTGCGACGGTCAGTATGTCCACTGAGGAACTCCGGAAGACAGCACGTCTCGATGGGCGTCAGGCAGTTGCCGTGAAGGTCTACAAACGAGAAGACGCCAATGCTGTTCGGGTGGTTGATCAGGTTCGTGTCGTCTTGGACAAGATGCGTCAGACGATGCCGGGTGGGATGGAATTGGTTTGGGTGACGGACGACGCCACGTTCATTCGCGCTTCCAACAGCAGTGCCTGGGTTAATGTTGCTCAAGGCATCGTTCTCACGGCCGCCGTGCTGTTCTTTTTCCTTTACGATCTGCGGGCGTTGCTTGTGGTATCGATCAGCATGCCTTTGACTGTGGTGATTGGCTTGTTCTTCATCCAAGCGGCGGGCTTCTCGCTGAATATGGCGACACTGATTGCCATTGGCATGTCTGTTGGCATTCTGGTGACCAATTCGATCGTTGTCATGGAGGCCATATTCAAGTGTCTCCATGACAACCATTCTCCTCGGGAGGCTTCCATCATCGGTGCCTCCGATTCATTTATCCCCGTGCTTGCCAGTGCCGGCACTAACTTGGTTGTTCTGTTCCCACTGGCGATGATGAAGTCAAAAGTCGCTGAGTTTATTCGTCCGCTTGCCTTGACGATGCTCATCATGACCCTGGTGTCTTTGTTCATCTCCTTCACGCTCACTCCGATGTTGTGTTCGCTGCTTCTTAGACCACAACACAAGAAAGCCCGATTCCTGATCGGTTTGGAGTCCAAATGGAACAAGGGATTTGACTGGATTACCGAAAGACTGAGAGCCATTCTCGCCTTCAACGAATGTCATCGTTGGGCTGCCTTTGGGATGATTCTTCTGACGGCAGTCATGTTCTGGCATGCGCTCACTTGTGATGTTGGTTTCGGTTTCTTCCCGGAGCCAGACCGAGGAGAGTTCTACCTCAAGCTTGAGTATCCGACAGACTATGATCTGCAGCGCACGGAGCAGCTGGTTCGACAAGTTGAGGAGCGTTTGAGCGACCTGCCCCATCTACGTCACATGCTGACTACTTGCGGGCGCGTCCAAGGCGTCGTGGGACAGTCCTCCGAAGGGGTCTACCTTGCTCAGTTGCTCTTGCGCTTCAACGAGAGAACTGAACGAGAGATGACGGCATTTGATCTGCTCAGCGAGATTCGGCGTCGAGTCTCAGACTTACCCGGGCAGATCGCCACGGTTACAGTTGCCTCTATCATCGGTGGTCAGAGCACGCCGATTGAGATGGAGATATCGGGAGAGGATTTGACCCTCCTGGATCGCCTTGCAGAACAAAGTGCCGAACTGGCAAAAGGCACTGGAACCATGGTGGACGTTGACACGACGGTGAGAGCAGGCAAGCCGGAACTGCGTGTGCTTCCCAAACGTGAAGTTCTCAGTGATCTTCAGACTCCCGCTCGTGCGCTGGGATATACCCTTCGAGGAAACATTGAAGGTCTGAATGCCGGAAGCTTCACTAGTGGGGATCGCAACTACGACATTGTCGTCAAGTTCGCTGAGAAACCTGGTCTTCAACAGGTCGCGGCATTTGAACTGCCTGGGAAGGCAGGGCGTCCGATTCGCCTGGACACAGTCGCCCGCATTGAGTCGGGTGTGGCTCCAATACAGATCATTCGCAAGAATAAGATGCGGATTGCCAAACTCTATGCCAGTCTGAAGGAAGGTGTGCCTCTGGGCACTGCAGTCAACAGCCTTTCGGCAGCGATGGATGAGCGGGGAAATCTTCCACCGGGATATGACTACTATTTTGCAGGTGAGTACGAGGTCATGCATGAGGCAAACGTTGGTTTTCTTGAGGCACTCTTGCTTTCCATTCTGCTGGTGGTGCTCACGCTTGCAGCAATTCTGGAGTCCTTTCGCCAGCCGTGGCTAATCCTTGTGACCTTGCCACTTGGGTTGATCGGCGTTCTGTGGTCTTTGGCATTGATGGGACTCTCCATGGACATGTTTGCTGTGATGGGTCTTGTCATGCTTATTGGCATTGTGGTCAACAATGCCATCCTCATCATGGATCAGTTCAACGAGCACGTGAAGGAAGGAGTCTCACGCCACAAAGCCATGATCAGTGCTACGTGTGAGCGCTTCAGACCGGTAGTCATGATCACGATTGCTGCTGTTCTTGGCATGTTGCCACTGGCAGTCGGTCGAGGGATTGGTGCTGAGATCAGAAATGGTGTTGGGGTTGCCAGTGTTGGTGGCATTCTCGTTTCTGGAGTTCTGACCTTGTTCTTGCTGCCTGTCATCTATGACTTGTTCACTCGAAGGCAGCGGGCAAAGCAGACTGCAGAACCGCGATAGGGTGAATCTCTGGAAATGGTCTTCTGCGCTGTATACTTGTCAGGAGTCTCAGTGCGGGACGACCTGTAACCAAAGATGCTGTCTGTGGTTTTGGGAGGTGCTTAATGAAGTGGCAAAAAGATTGCGCAGACTTGAGATTCAGGATAGCCTTGATGCGATTCAAAGCTCTTCTATTCATACTGGGAGTCAGCCTGATGTCAAAAAATGCAACTGCCTTACCTTCTTTGAAGCCGACTGAGGAGGAGATGAGCCTCGTTCGTCAGTGGACAAGTGCCAAGATTGAAGGAGTGTCCGTCCCCGCAGAACCACTTGCAGGCCTTGTCGTTCTTGCCAATCACGATCCTGTTCAGAGAAACGTCAGAGCGGGTCGGCCACTCAAGATTGGCCAACAAGAGTTCACTCGTGGACTTTACTGCCATGCGACCAGCAGGATCCATGTGCGCCTTCCGCAGCCGGCGAGGGCATTTACCGCTCTTGTTGGAGTAGATCACAACTCTGATACTTCAGGCGGTCGAGGAAGTGTCGTTTTCTCGGTAAGCGTCGGCGGACAAGAGAAGTTTCACTCGTCGGTGATGCGAGGCGGAGAGCCTGGCGTGGCGGTGAACGTGGATCTAGACGGTGCGAGTGACTTCCTCCTGGACATCTCAGACGCTGGCGATGGCATTGCCTGTGATCAGGCAGATTGGGCGGACGCAAAGGTTACTCTTTCTGACGGGACAGATCTCTGGCTGGGTGAGATGGCTCTCATTGATGAGCAGGAAGCCCCCATCAGCACCGATCCATTCTTTTCGTTTGTCTATGATGGAGAACCTTCAGCCACGCTGCTCAGCCACTGGGATCTAAAACGTGAGTTCGAGGGAATTGACGACCATCGCATTCGGTGGACACTTCGTTGGTGTAATCCGAAGGATCATCTGGAAGTTCGCTGTGAAGCGGTGGAGTATAGAGACTATCCCACTGTAGAATGGACGGTCTACTTCAGGAATAGCGGCGAGGCTGATCTGCCAATCCTATCGGACATCAGGGCACTGGACACCCGCTTTGAGCGCAGCGGACAGGGCGAATTCGTTTTGCGTCACAACAAGGGAACTTTCGTTCGGGCAGACGATTTTGAGCCATTGCAGACCCCCCTGACGGCTGACTCATGTCAGCGGTTTGCACCGCCTGGGGGGCGGCCGTGTGGATTTGTCTGGCCGTATTTCAACCTCGCGAAGCCGGGTGGTGGGACGATCATCGTGGTCGGCTGGCCAGGCCAGTGGGCGGCGGATTTTGAGCGCGATGCTA
>JAKQFZ010000377.1 GCA_029558215.1 Candidatus Omnitrophota bacterium | reverse complement strand
GTTGCCGGACGTTATCCCTTGAAACAGCCCACCCGACACCACAACATCCGACATCTGATACCCAATCCATCCTTCCGTGTTGCCGTCATTTTCAAACTCCCAGCCAAAGCCAGCCTGTGGTGTACTGGTCGGCGTTGGGGTAGGAGAGTCGCTTTCTTGAAGAAGACGAATGTAGTCTATCTGAACTTGGGCACCCAAAACATTGCTGGGATCAAAGCGGATCTGGGTAACGTCTCCCACCCAACTGCTTACAAGTCGGGTGTCGGCTCGATACGTGACGAATTCATCCGTGTTCGTGATGTCAAACCGAATTCTCTTCCCCACAGTAAACGAACTGTCTCCGGCGGAACGGAAGAACAAGTCAACAACACTTCCCGCTGTCACCTTCATTCGGACCTCAACAAAGTTCCAATCAGATGCCGTCAGTCCGAGATTGGACAAAGAAATCATTCTGCCGTCGTTGCCGGACGTTATCCCTTGAAACAACCCACCCGACACGACAACATCCGACATCTGATTCCAAATCCATCCTTCCGTGTTGCCGTTGTTGTCAAACTCCCAGCCAATGCCAGCCTGTGGTGTAGTGGTCGGAGTTGGGGTAGAAGAGTCGCTTTCTTGAAGAAGACGAATGTAGTCTATCTGAACCTGAGCACCTGAGACGTTGCTGGGATCAAAGCGAATCTGGGTAATGTCTCCGACCCAACTGCTTACAAGTCGGGTATCAGCTCGATACGTAACAAACTCATCCGTATTCGTGATGTCAAATCGAATCTTCTTGCCGGATCCAAAGGAACTGTCACTGGTGGAACGGAAGAACAAGTCAACAACACTTCCCACAGTCACCCTCATGCGGACTTCAACAAAGTTCCAATCAGATGCCGTCAGTCCGAGATTGGGCAGGGAGATCATTCTGCCGTCGTTGCCGGAAGTTGTCCCCTGAAACAACCCACTCGACACGACAACACCCGACATCTGATACCAGGTCCATCCTTCAGCATCTGCCTCTTGCGCAAACTCCCAGCCAGACAGGATCAACGGGTCACTTGTTGGAGTGGCTGTGGGTGTGTTTGTCGGCGTTCTCGTCGGGGTCTCAGTCGGAGTGTTCGACGGAGTAGAACTCGGCGTGTCTGAAGGCTTTCGTGTCGGTGTACTGGTCGCCGTGAATGTCGCGGTGTTTGACGGTGTGAATGT
>JAKQFZ010000376.1 GCA_029558215.1 Candidatus Omnitrophota bacterium | reverse complement strand
CAGATGGCCGTGTGAAGGATCTTCTTAGGCCTTCCTCCGACTCAAGGGGACAGCCAAGATTCTGGCCTTGCCCGGCTCTCCTGGTGAAACAGAGTCCAAGAGAGCCGTGGCATTTTCCGAGCAAGCGTCCAAGGGAGCGGGTATAGCATACGCGCCTGCAGGTGCTAACCTGCTCGGAAAAAACGGCGAAAATCCTTAGAATTCCATCAGCTATCGAGTCCAGTGCTCTGCCAATTCAAGACTAAACCGCTCAAGAGGTTACTACGAATTGGGGGAAAGAGGGTAACTCATTTTCTCCAAGGCAAGAGTGTACGGTTTCCGTGTGCGGTGCGGAGCGTTTGCTCTGAGATCACGTGTCAGACTATTCCGGTGAGGTGAGATCAATAACCTTTACATCGGAAGGAACTTGACCTTGGAGAATCTCCGGCTCGATGCTCAGATTGGGTTTGTAGTCCTTAAAGAAGACCTCAATCTGCTCCGTATCAACTGAGGTTCGAGTTCTTACAGGCAAGAGACTGCTCTTGTCCAACCAGAACTCCCGTCGAACACGATCTTGAGGATCTTTTCCGAGGACGCTAATGCTGTAACAATCAATGCCTTGCCAGACTTCTTCCGCGATGGATTCGAGTTGATAGCGCTTCTTGAATCGGTCTGCTCGGAAGCGCTGTTCATTGACCAGGAACGCCAGGAACAAGGGAAGAGATTCCTCCTGCATGGGCATGATGGTGAGGGTGTTCTCGACGCGGTCGTAGCGGTAGAGATACTTGATGTCGTCGGAGTAGATCATCTCGTCCACATTTTCTTCCATCCCCACGGCCAGATTGCTGCCGGTGGCTTCACTGGAAGGCTGATTGCCGATGTTTCTCGTTGCAGCAACAATGCTCGGATCGGCGATGTCTTGTTCCACGATGGAACTGCCACCGGTGAGCTTGTCCAGTCTGATGACTGTATAATCCAAACGAACTCGGTTGGGTCTTTTCAGCCAGAGCTGACCGACATACGTGGCCGGCGGTTCCTCAGGGTTGTACTTGTTGATCTGTTCGAAGGTTGCCCAGTAGGAATCCAGCTGTGCCCAGCTCTTCTCAATTTGCGCCAGGAGTTGTTCCTCTGTCGGAACATCCGATCTGGACATTGTCGGCCAGATCGTTGTCAGGAGAAGTACCAACACGAAAAAGTTGATCTTTGAGGCAAAGCGGGCTATTTGAATCATGCTATGATGTCCATCCTGGTCATGCTGACTGTCATGATGGCAAGATAACACAGCCATCCTGCCTTCGCAACTGGAAGCGGGTTGCAGATCTTGCTGACCGCAGTCCAGATGGCTCCAAGGAGACCAGACTTTGAAGAAGCCTGTTTCTTCCAATGAGCAAGAGTGTGCAAGAGCGGGCATCGCCCACACACCTGCAGGCGTTGGCCTGCTCGAGAAGACTCAGGGAGTCTACCATGGATAGTAGTGTTGTCGTGTTTTCAAACAACATCCGGAACCCGTTGATCGGACTGAAGGTGTCACCCAGGTTCGGATCTCCTGGAGTCAACACGTTCAGTCGGGAGTTTGGGTAACTTTGGAGGGGTTGTCCAACGCTTTTGAAACGCTGCAATTTGACAAGGGTAACATGTTCAAATTGTAGGATTTGTGCTTTGAAAAAAGACTTGACACTTTAACTTGAGTACTGTTATAGTTTGTATTCGTGAAACTTTACGTTAGAAACGTCGGGAGTGAATTCTACCGAAGGTAGAAAGGATTTTTTCTAATGAAGCGACTAGACAAAGCCCAGAGAATGCGGACAGGGATCCTTGTTTTCCTGCTTGGCGCAACGGCGCTTTTGAGCGTGCCT
>JAKQFZ010000348.1 GCA_029558215.1 Candidatus Omnitrophota bacterium | reverse complement strand
ACTCTTCTGGCCATTGGGGATCAAGCGGGCACCAAGGGTTCATGTCCCTGTGCCGACCGGTTGGCAGATGAACATCGCTCGAGCGCCTGCAATGCGTGGCACCAAGGTGACCATTCCGTTGTCTGGAGATACCCTCACCTGCTCGAGCACTCGAGATGCTTCCACTGGGTCGGGAAACCACGGTATCTGTCCTGGTGGAACATGGATCTCGAAAGGCGCTCTTGAAGCAAGATATACCAGATACAAGCGGGACTGTAGTCCGGAAACAGATTGGAATTCAAACACAGCGAAAGCCGAGTTTTTGGCGGTTGCTCTGCCAATCCCAGAGGAATAAACAAACAACAAGACACCCACCAAGGCCAGAATTTTTCGTACACCGGTCTTCCATCGCCTCTTGGTCGCGACAACAAACAGTGCGAAACATACAACAGAACTGAGCACAAAAGCCAGATCCCTCTGCCAGTTTCCAGAGGGTGGAACCCGCGCCGCAAAAGCCTTTCGTTCCTTATTCAGAAGATCGGTGGGAACGGGATCATGGGTCTTTGGTTCGAGTGCTGACAAACGCCATGCTAAAGGCTGGGTCAAGACGATCCGTCCTCTGTTCTCCAATTCAAGACTGAGCGATTCAAACAGAGGCACACCAAGAGCAATCTGAAGAGAGATGTCCTGGATATTGAAGCGAGGCATCTCAACTGGCTTGACGATGACCACTTCAGGAAACCCTCTCTTCTGATGAACGAGACGCAAATTTCCCTCAAAGGGATCATTTCTCGTGCGAAGTCGCACCTGCGCCCCGGACCAAGCCCCTTCCTGCACTACCCCGTTGGCGCCAAGAGTTGCTTCCAATGTTGGCAAGTCAGCGGAATGTGCCCGACCTGTCAGAAACATAAAGGATGCAAGGTAGAGTGTCGTATGTCGCCAGTGATACATCGTTATGTAGAGCACCTCGAGATCAGGTCTTTCCGTCTGTCACTCCGCAGGAGATGGGACACCTGATTTGCCGTCTTACTCCCGTCGAGGGGAGATCCTTCTACAACTGCCGGTTCCCGATCCAGAGTTCAGCCAGGGCAAGACCCAAGACGAGCATCAGCAGAGGTACGGTCAGATCTCTTCGACGTCGGCCTACCAAGGGAATACCCTCTTCCACAATCAGCAGTCCCGTGTCCTGTGCCGCCTGTTGTCTCTCCTCTCTGCTGAGACTCTCAAGGCGCGATTCCGCCCGCTCGCCTGACAAGTGGGAATCCTCAGCGGCATCTGGCGCTTGATCTGATACAAGAAACTTCAGCGCTTGATGAATCAGGGGCAGAAAGACCACAGAAGAAGCCAGATCAGATCTGGCTCCTTCCAAACCGATTCCCGAGAATACGAGATTACCTTTCCCGTATTGTATCTCGCCAAGGACAGGCATGGGGTCACCGATCGCTCTCTGTTCCTGGGATGCGGGAGTTGAGACATGCCGAATCTTCAACCAGTTCTGATCGAGTCCGCCCAGTTGGGCGGCACGGTACACCGTCACTCCCATGAGAGACTCTGCTCCAAATCCTTCCAAGGGCATCAGAGCAGGATGTGACCAGTTGACATCGCACAGAGCCAGCGTTCCGGAAACCGTATCCACTAACTCCGCTGTGGCACTGACTGAAGCAATCAGTCCAAAGGATTCCTGTTCGGGTGTGAACGCGATCAGTTTGCCTCCTTCGCGAACGTAACGCAGAAGGCTGTCCTGTGCCGCCGGTGCCATACTCGCCCACACTCCTTCCTGAAGCACGGCCACGGAGAAGGACTCCAACTTTTCAAGGCTCACTGAAGAGACAGGCATTGACGTCATCTTGACGAAAAACGAATTCTCGTCCGACATGGGTGACAGACATGCTTCCAAGACTCGGGAAGCCACCGTTGGCGCATCAGATCGAATCAAGACCACCGGAAGCGACCACAGCACGGGAACCGACCACCGAATCGAATTGTCAAATGCCAGCCGATCCAGTTCCTCGGAACCAGAGTCCACATCAAAAACTGCCTCACCCTTCCAGAAACAGAAGATGGGTCTTCCGACCGTCGAAGGCTCTGGGCTGATAGCGAGCGATCCCAGAGGCACCAGCGGAACTTCAACGCGTCGCTGTTCGTCACCCTGTGTTTGAAGACGCCGATCATAGACGGAACAGGCAACAGGTTCGCTGCCAGTGAGGTTTAGTTGTCCGTGCAGTTGGAGTGTTCCCGCGATTGTCTGTGAGTGGCCGTAGCCTTCCGAACGTGCCACCAGAGGCAGCGGAAATCCCTCTGCCCTTGCAAGAAATCGCGGAACGCCCTTGGGGGGAAACTCCAGCCAAAGGTTTCGAGTGTCCATTTCCCCGACCGGAAAGACAAGCGTTTCGGGCAACCTCTCCCGAAATGCACTCTCTTGACGCAATGTGCCAAGAGCTTCGAGCCAACCCGTGCGCTGCAAGTCAGAAAAGAACCAGATGCGGCTTCTTGCTCTGTCCACGATCAATTCAGAAACCTGACGAAGTGTCTTCGTAACATCGGTACCTTGACCGCAGGGCTGCCATTCCCGCATCCGATCCAGACATCGCTCCACGTCCGAAGTCCATTGGGCATTCTCCAAATCACGGGCATCCACCCCTTCGGAAAAAGGAAGAACCAGAAACCGTTGCCCTGCTCGTCTTCTCTGGAGAATCTCCGCAGCGGCATCTATGGCATGCTGCAAGCGTGGGATTCCCGACTCCAGATACGCCATGCTGTAGGAGGTATCAATCAGAATCACCTGATCGGGAACTGTCTGTCGGGACAGACTCTGCGGAGTGACCACACCTCGCCGTTCCAACTCGATCCCGGACAGTCCCAGAATGAGAAACAGGATCAATGCTGTCCGAATCAAGAGCAGCAGCAATTCTCGAACGCGCAGACTGACGCGTTTTGTGCGATGGATGCTTGAAAGCAGTTGGAGTGAAGGAAATCGAACCGTCTTTGCCGATCGTCTCTTCTGAAGATGCAGCAGGATCGGTACGGCAGTTCCCGCCAGTCCCAAAAGCACCCAGGGGTTTTGAATGAAGAAGAACATGCTCAGTCTTTCGGTTTCGGCTCCGTGCCGATTTCCATTTCTCCCAGAGCCAGAAGCAGCGCCGTGGTGTTTTTCAGCAGGCTCAGACTCGGCACAAAGAGAATCAACGGCAACGCCCGGAACTGTACCACGATCCCGACCAGAAGACCATCCAGCAGCAAGAGTAGAAACGTCACCAGAGGTTTGGCGCCAGCCAAAAGCGCCGAACGCTTGATAGCCAAACCCAGACCGATATCCTGATGCACCATGAAGGGCAGCACGTAGATGGAGCACATCAGAAAGAACAGCGTGAAACAGATCGCCAGCGAGCCGAGTGCCAGCATGATGAATCCAAATTGCTCGGCCTGCTTCACATAGAAGAAGACACTGAAACCCGTGGCCACCACCGTCAGAAGAAAGACCAACGCAAAGACGTATGCCCGAAGCAAGAACCGCTTGAAGCCGGATGTGAGAATCGTAGCCAAAGACGGATCATCATACACCAACAGCCGCTCGCAATAACGGCACAAGCCAATGGTCGCTGCAGGAAGGGTCACAATCGGGATGCTTATGGTGAACCAGAGGAGATTGGCTGCGATCAGTCGCCAGAGATCGTCATAGTAGCGTACCAGGGTATTCTTGACCGCAGGCCATGCTCTGAGTTCGATCAACACGCGGTTGCCCTGATCTGACTGAGAAGGGATTTCCATCGAGTCCTTATTCCTTGAGTTCCGAGACCGTGAGTCTGACGTTGTTGAGTGGCTTTCCTGCTTGCATATCCACCAGAGCGCCCCTCTTGCCTGAGGCTTTGGCGAATTTCATCTGGGCCTTCTGTTCCGTAACGATCTTCTCCCGAACGAGCCACCCTGAAGTCTGCATCTTGCTTTCCCACAACGACGCAAGACCTTCCAGTTCGCCGTCAACCAGAATATCTACCTGATATTGATCATTGTCATGAACGACAGCAGTCACTTCGGCACCATCGGCAACAAAAACGTCATCGGGGAACCCGTCGGGCAGTTGGATGCCGGCGAGATTGCGAACAGCCGGTTCAGGAGACTCCTCGACCGTGGTGACTCGCTCATTCTGAGTGGATGCATCCACTTTCTGATCGGGTGGTTTGCCCTTGCAGGCGGTGCAAACCAGCAGAACCAGAATCATCAGTGTGCATATGCTTCTCATCGAAAATCTCCTCCAAACGGATACTTCTCGCCGTGAACGAGGATCCCTGCTATCTGTTTATCGTGTCCCTCAGTAGCTTTGACTCCAGAAGAGGCGTGTCATTCAGCGAACAAGTGACGGAGCGCTTTCCTGGCTATGAGAAGGCATTGCTCCGCAGTATCCCGGTCTGGCAGAAAGTCAGGGAGCACCGAACCCAACGGGTACTTCGAGGGTAGATACACAGAGTCCAAGAGGAAGCACTCCTCGTCGGTCAGGTTGCATTCGATGCCAGCACCGCGAAGGTCGTTTCTTAATCCTTCTATACTGTGCGTTTTCCTCAGGGCTATTGGAACACTAAGACATAGAGCCTTCAGCGCCTTCTCGATAGACTGCTGGGCATTCTGGATACATGGGTTGTAGAGCTCATTTTCGAGACACAGTTCCGCAGTACGAAGGTTCTCAACGGCGTAGTGAAGCCACTGAACTGCCTCAGCGTTCATAGATCACCTTACCCTTGTTGATTTCTTCGACAAGAAAACCCTTCGCGTCACGACGCAAAGGGATGACGTCCAACGGGATGCGATCGGAGACCGACTTTGAGAGAGAACGATACTTCATTGCCAAAGATAGATAATCTTCGTCGCTGTCTTGGAAAACAGCAACATCCACGTCTGCAGGACAGTCGCTCGTCAGAAAAGACCCAAAGACAACGATCTTTCTGATCTCCTTGGCTTCTTTCAGGCACCGTGCTATTTCGGTTGTGATCTCAGACTTGGTGTCTTCCGTCATGGTTCACATCTCCGACAGAATACTGTCTTCATCATGAGTTCCTATGAATGA
>JAKQFZ010000340.1 GCA_029558215.1 Candidatus Omnitrophota bacterium | reverse complement strand
TGGCACTCAAAAGGTTGTGCAAGGAAGGAAAGGTGACTCGTCAGAAGGTGGATGACATCTTCTCCTACTATCCGATCAAAGCCAAAGAATGGATCCTCACGGGAACCAACACCACCGAGTTTGACAAAGACGAAGAGTGTGAGAAGTGGTGGCGAGAGCAAGCTAAAGCAACGCTCGCCAACCAGACAGAGATGATCGAGATCCTTAAGGAGATCAACAAGAACTTTGTATTCTACGCCAACTGGTTCCAGGAAAAGGAGATCAACCGATGAGATATGAGTTCAAAGTTGTTGTACCTCCCCACATAAGTAACGTTTCGAAATACGAAGACACTCTCAACAGACAAGGGAGAGATGGGTGGCGTCTCTCCCACGTCAAGGGAAGCTACTACTGCTTCTACCGAGAGATCGAGGAAGAGGCCTCTCCAGTCTCTCAAGAGATCGATCTAGAATACACAGTCGATCCCCTTACAAATCTTGGCCAAGATAAGATGACAACGGGGATCGAGAAGTCATCTTCGACCCTACATACGGATCCCATCAACCAATCTTTGCGCGCGAGACTCAATGAAGCGGAAGACATCCTGGAAAGCCTCGGCTACTTGAACCCTGGTTACCTCCCATCTCTCGATACCTGGAAGGATCTGAGAACGAGAGTGCACGAGTACCAACGAACCTACCACAAACTCGAGGAGTGATACATGGAAACCTACTGGTTGAGATACGACGCGATCTGTGACGTCTGGGTGCCTGTGGAAGCAAGTTCCCCAGAAGACGCAGCACGTCAGTTCATGTCCGGAGCTGGAGGGAGTAGAAGGCAGGTAACTCTTGAGCCCGTTATTCCCAACCCCTTCAGCGTCTATGACTGCAATCGCAAGTTCATCAAGGCGGTGGACTTCGACTGTGAGGAGATACGACGTCAAGAGAAGGAGTACGGTCGAGAGGTCATCGCACTCAAAGCACCCATGTGGGAAGATGCTGGCTTTCTTGATGAAGAAACAGGGGAAGCCAACTGTCGTGTCATGAATCAAGCTCCTGGGCTCGAACTCAAGCCAGACAAGAAACCGACTGGCTTGTGGGAGCGTATCAAACGGAGGTTAGGATGGGTAAAGAGATCTTAGCGATACCCGAAGAAGACGTGGACGACTTCTGCGACTTCTTGGAGCTCGCCCTAGAACGGAAGTCGCTCGCGAGCGTTCTTTCAGAGAGTGCCGTCAAAGGACTCCAAACCTGGATCCAGGAATGGCGAGACTCTCAGGAAGAACTCGAGGATGATGAAGAAGATGACTGAGTTCAGACAGAATCTACTCCCTCTGGAACCTGGTGAAACAATCCTACGTCGGAAATGCCTCATCTGCCAGAAGTCAATCCCAGCGGACTTCCTCTGTGAGTGTGAGAACACACCAACGACGTGGGGTCTAAGAGAAACTCCATACAATCAACTGATCGTTCGACTGCTTTTATAATGGAGAACTGAGTGAAGATCTACTTCGAGGCTTACAAGAGCGGATTCCGAGTGTTTCCCCAGCACTATCTCAAGGATTTGTTCATACCTTACCTTGAGATCGTGCGAGCTCAAGGTGGGGTGTTCAAGACCGTGGCCGGTGTGAAGTGTCACATACTTCAGTACAACGTATTCAACGCAACCGTCAACGCCATGAAAGAGCTTGGTCTTGAGTGTGATATCGAAGACAAGATCGTGAAGAAACTAGAAAGGTTGCTCAAGTCCAAGACTCAGGATGTCCAAGATGCCCGTGCACGTCTCGAGCTGCTTGAGTCTCAAACCGAGATTGGTTTCGAGCTCCTTCCCTTCC
>JAKQFZ010000337.1 GCA_029558215.1 Candidatus Omnitrophota bacterium | reverse complement strand
ACGCTTCTGTTCGAGCCGGCACTCATCACGGATGCCAAGGGACAGGCAACGCTTGCCATTGACATGGCGGACAGCATCACGACGTGGCGAATGACCGCGATGGCGTCCTCGAAGGCTGGAGCCCTTGGAAGCACGGAGCATCCGATCCGCGTATTTCAGGACTTCTTTGTGGACATTGATCTGCCTGTGGCATTGACAAAGAATGACCGCGTTTCGATCCCCGTGGTGCTTTACAACTATCTCGAAAGCTCACAGAAAGTCCGCATCAAGTTTGACGTCGAGCCTTGGTTTGAGCTGGATGGAGATGCCGAGCAGGTCATCGAACTGGAGAAGGAAGAAGTTCGTTCCATGTATTTCCCGATCCAGGTCAAGGAACTCGGCAAGCATCGCCTGACCGTCTGGGCTTACGGTGAGAAGATGAGTGACGCGATACGTCGGGAGATCGAAGTGCTGCCGGACGGCGAGGAGACCAATGTCACTTTCAGCGACCGACTTTCCAGTGAAGTGCAACAGACCCTAGTCATCCCGACCGAAGCCATTGACGGTGCAAGCAAGATCCTGGTTCGCGTCTACCCCGGTGTGTACAGCCAGATCGTTGACGGTTTGGACAGCATGCTCCAGATGCCCTTCGGGTGCTTTGAGCAGACCAGTTCGACGACCTACCCCAACATTCTGATCGTGCAATACATGAAGGCAACCAAGCAGATTAACCCAGAAACACAGATGAAAGCCGAAGGATTCATCAACGCGGGCTATCAGAGGCTTCTGTCGTATGAGGTCAGTGGTGGCGGGTTCTCATGGTTTGGTGACGCGCCCGCAAACAAGGTTTTGACAGCGTTTGGACTCAAGCAGTTCCATGATATGTCGAAGGTGCATGAAGTGGACCCCGCTGTCATCGAACGAACGCGAGCATGGCTTCTCTCCAAACAGGAATCCAATGGTGCATGGAAGCCTGATGAGAACTACCTTCACGCAGAGTCCTGGTCGGGTATTCAGAAGAGCGATGTGCTTGTGACAGCCTACATCGTTGACGCGATTCTCAGCAGCGAAGGCACGGGCGCAGGAGTGGACAAAGCGATTGATTATCTTCGCGCCAACTGGAAGGACGCTGGAGAGGCTTATGTCGTCTCTCTGGTGGCCAATGCCCTGGTGTCTTGGAACGCCAAGGATGCCTGGACTGCCGAAGTACTCAAGAAACTCAACGACATGGTTGTTGTGGAGAAGGAAACGGCTCATTGGAAGGGCGGAACCGGTACAGTGACCTTCTCACACGGAGATGCGGCGGATGTGGAAACCACAGCACTTGCGGCGATCGCCTTTCTGAGGTCGGGCAAATACCCGGAAACCACCGGCAAAGCGCTGACGTACCTCATCCAGAAGAAGGGAGCACAAGGACATTGGGGTTCAACTCAGGCGACAATTCTCGCTCTGAAGGCCTTGATGCTGTCGCTTGGCAGCAGAACCGAAGAGGTGGACGCCTCCATTGTGGTCTCCCTGAACGATGAAACGATTTCGGAACTGAAGGTGACACCAGAGGATTCCGATGTGATGCGACTGGTGGATCTTGGCGAGAAGACCAAGGAAGGCGTAAGCAACGTGAAACTGAGCCTGAAGGGCGAGGGGAGCCTGCTCTATCAGATCGTCGGACGATACTACCTTCCCTGGACACAGAAAGCCGCGCCGGAAGAGCCGATGACCATTACGGTCAACTATGATCGGACGGAACTGGCGGTGAACGACATTGCAGCGGTCAACGTCAAGGTCAAGAACAACAGACCGGTCGCCGCACAGATGATCATTGTGGATGTTGGAACGCCTCCAGGATTTCAGGTTCAGGCGGCGGACTTGGAGTCTCTTGTTGAGAAGAAGGTGTTCAGCAAGTATGAGATGACTCCACGACAGGTGATCGCGTACTTTGAAAAGATCGAAGGGAATCAGACGGTCGAGTTTTCCTACACGATCCAGGCAAAATTCCCACTTCGTGCAAAGACGCCGCAGTCCAAGGTGTATGAGTACTACAATCCGGAAGTCTCCAACATTGCAGCACCTCTTGATCTGAAGGTGGAGTAGACTGGATGCTATCCTTGGGAGCGCCGAGTACTTGCTCGGCGCTCCCAACGGTGTGTTGGGCACTGAGGCGAGATTCCTTGCGATGCCTATCAGTCTCCTGCCGGAGAAGTTGAACCCGAATCTCCTGTCGAAGTCTCCATTGTGTACGAATCCGTGACAACTATGGTAGTTTGTTCTCATGAACTGCACTATCTGCGGAGCAAGTTTGAACGGTGTTTCTCCCTTGAGGGGCTTCGGGGGGCAACCCGAACGTTACTACCGATGTCCGCAATGTCTGTCTATCGTGCTCGTTCCGCTGCCAACGGGAAGGAAACTCAACGCGTTCTTTGAAGAGTCTGAGGGTGTCCAATCGTTGATTGAGTCGGAGAGCAAGCGGAGAACCTACTTCAATCATCGGCTCAACCTGGTCGAGTTGGCACACCGCCGTTCCTCGTCTCCACGGCTTCTGGAGATCGGCTGCGGTTCCGGAGTGCTGCTGGCGATGGCCGCGGAGAGAGGCTGGTCAGTCGAGGCCTGTGAACTGTCTCCAATACTCGCGGAGCTTACAAGAAGAAGAGTCCCAGGAGTGACCATTCATCAGGCGGATTTTTTGGAATGCAGTTCTATCCCACCTCAGAGTTTCGATGCCATCGTTGCCTTGGATATCATTGAACATGTACTCTCCCCCCGCCGAATGTTGGAACGTGCACGATCGCTTCTGGTGCCAGGTGGTCTTCTGCTTGTGCAAACGCCCAATGCGCTTTCGCTACGAGCACGAATCGGGAAAGAACGATGGAATATGCTGATTCCCGAATATCATTTTCATCTCTTCACAGCCAAGAGTCTTGGAGACCTTATGAAAGACACAGGATTTACAGCTATTCTGACCAGGACGGTGAGTGGAAGTGGTGAAGAACAGGGTCTCCGCCGCTGGACAGCTCTTTCCAAGGAACTGGGGCTGTCAGTCTTCCGTCTGGGGAATGCACTGTTAGTCCTGTCTCGCACAGTCGAACGTGCCGGATAAATCGCCATCAAAGAATACTCTTGAGCAGGTGTAGTTGATCCAGATCCGATTTCCCTTGAGGGTCAGTTCGAGTCATGCCTGCTGATGGACAGGGATAAGGATCTCCAGAGTGGTTCCCTGATGGAGTTGACTGCGGACTTGGATGCGACCGCCCAGGCGTTCAATGATCCGATGTGTAATCGAAAGACCGAGTCCCGATCCGGTCTCCTTGGTCGTAAAAAATGGATCAAAAATGCGCTTCTGAGTTTCCTCATCTATCCCACATCCTTCATCGGAGATGGAAACCAAGGCACTGGGGACTTCACCCTCATCAAGAGATGTCCGGATGCGGATCGTTCCACCCTCTTTTGATGCCTGAACGGCATTCAGAAGGACGTTGACAAGAGACTGGATAAAGAGGTTCTCATCAATGCAAACAGGTATAGGCGTCTTGTGCAAAACCAGTTCGAAGTGAAGACTCTCCGCCTGCCGGCCGTAGCGAACCAAAGGAAGCGCCCGCTCGACAACAATGTTCAGATCCGCTGATTCCAGATGAATCTCATCTTGAGATGCCAGTGAGAGCAATTGCTTGATCAAAGCCTGACATCGGTCAGATTCAGTGTCTATCACTTGCAGGTCTTCCTGCAACTGACTGTCTGGAGGCAGTTTTCTTCTCAGGTACTCAGCACAGGATTTGATGATCCCAATTGGGTTACCCAGTTCATGGGCAAGGCCTGCTGCCAACTGACCGACCGAGATGAGTCTCTCTGAGCGCCAGAGTTGCTCTTCCGCATGGCGAAGTGCAGAGAGGTCTTCGAAAATCGCCACGACGCCCTGCAGAGTGCCTTGAGAATCCCGGATGAGCCTGGTACTCATCCGCAGGGAGAGCATGCTTCCTCGGACATCGGTTCCGGAAATGTCCAAAGGTTGATCCGTGCATTCGCCGCCTCGAACAAGAGCAATCCGCAGACAGTCACGCAACACGTCAGGAAGCCGCGCCAGGCCTCCCGACACGATCTCTGCTTCCGAGCGGCCGAGCATGGCGCTGGCAGAGGCGTTTGTGGCGATGATGTTGCCAGCGCTGTCCATCGCAACGACTCCGTTGGTCATGCTCTCAAGCATGTTGCGGTTGTACTCGGTCTGAAGCAGGAGTCGCGCGTTGGCCAACTCGGTGTTCTGACGTTCGGAAACCTGGATGCGCATGAGATACCAGCTCAGCAGCACCGCACCGCACAGAAGGCTCATGCGGACAAGAAAGGTTCTGTTCAGGAGCGTTTCGGCATCCGGTTGTCCCAGGTAGAGCGCCAGAACGAACAGGATGGAGATGACAATGTCAACGATGAAGTTCTGCCTCGCGGTTGGAAAGTAGCCCACCCCACGCAGCACCACGAGAAAAAACAGAATGTAAAAGTCACTTCTGAGTCCACCCGTCAGGTAGACCAAAGCCGTCATGGCCAACACATCAATACCGAAGGAGATGTAGCTGAGCCCGCGAATACAGGTCAGAGGACAACGCTTAAACGCGATCATGTACGTCAGGAAAAGTGTGCTGCATCCGTAGAAAACCAAAAGCACAAACACAGGGAAACTTGGCGAATACCCAGGTGTGAAAGCAAAAGCAAGCAGAACGCAGAGGAAGAAGATCGTCCATTTGAGGGGCAAGATGGCTCGACACTCCAAACGGTAGAGAAACTCCAGATCTTGTTGGTGCGTCAGAGAACTGGTTTGGCTCAAAGGCAACCGATCGGAATGCACGGCTGGAGAATCTGATTCTCTTGGCTTGTTCATCGGCATGCCACCACCCTTCCGGGACTACATGTGGAACCGTGACAGATCCCCAAGAAAGGAGTTGTGTTTCACCTCGTGTCCAACGGTAGTCTGCGGGCCGTGTCCTGGATAGAGAACCGTCTCTTCGGGTAAAGTGAGTACGCGCTCTGCGATGGATTGAAGCAATATGGGAAAGTCGCCACCGGGAAGATCCGTGCGTCCAACACTTTCCAGAAAGACCAGATCCCCACAGAAGAGCCATCCGAGCCTGCGAATGTAGAAGCAAACACTTCCCGGTGAGTGCCCTGGAGTTTCCATGACTTCCAGAGTCTCAGAACCGAAGCGCAGAATATCGCCGTCCTTGAGAAGTCTGGTGGCTGCAGGTGAGACAATGGGTGTTCCAAGGAAGACAGACAGATTCACGGCAGGATCTGTCAAAGCAGGAGCGTCCCCAGCGCCGATGTAGATCGGGGCATCAAGGGAGAGGGATATCTCCTCATTGGCCTCGATGTGATCGCCATGGCCGTGTGTATTGAGGATGACCGCTCGCTCAACGCCTGCGCGTTCGACTGCTTCCAAGATATGCTCCGCGTCGCCGCCCGGGTCTATGACGACCCCGATATTGTCCGGTTCGCAGACGAGGAAATAGCAGTTTGTTGCCAGCGGTCCGACCACCAGTGTTTCCATTTTCATGGATGTGACTCCCAAGTGTCGAGCAAGGCAGTTGGACGGAAGACACTGTCTTTGCCTTTCGCTCGATGAACTCCAATGCCATCATGGCAAGAAAAAGCCCCATCGCCAGAACGATGAGAACAAGCACGGTCTGGCGCGTTGCCAGTCCTGACAGAACCAAAGCTGAGACGGAAAGATAAGCGCAAAAATAGTAGATCAACAGCACTGTCTGCCGATGCGAGAGTCCGAGAGCCATCAGACGATGATGCAAATGCTCCCTGTCCGCCTGAAAGACATGGGCACCTCGACCCAGCCGACGAACGATGGCCATTGCAGTATCCAGAATGGCTACCCCCAAGGCGATCAACGGAATCAGCAGTGGCAACGCAGTGGAGCTTTTTCGATCCCCCATAACACCAATGGCGGCCAGCACGAAGCCCAGTGTCAGACTTCCCATATCACCCATGAAGATGCGCGCAGGGTGGAAATTGAACCGCAGAAATCCGAGAGTCATCCCAAAGACCGCAGCGCTGATCAGACA
>JAKQFZ010000333.1 GCA_029558215.1 Candidatus Omnitrophota bacterium | reverse complement strand
TCTTCTCTGTTGTTATGCCCTACAACCACCTCCTCTATCCGCCACCAAGGAGCCCCTATCACTGATAGCTACAGAGGCTCAACAAGCAAGCGATGAAGATGTTCGCTCGTAGGAGAACCAGAACCTAGATGATGTAATCGTTTACTAGAACGTTAAGAATCAGTCTGTGAGAAATGTCCAGATGCGGCTAAGTTCACAGATCTCCTCGCTACCTTACAGATTCCATATATACTGAATTCTCAAAAAGTTGTCAATCGAATTTGTCCGGATTCTGTCCGGAAGATTTCCCCTATACCGTCCGAACCTGATCCCTTGCAAGCTGCTGCAGGAGCCCAAACCTTACCCGCCCCTCCAGGCATTCTTCTGAAGAGAATCATGATTTCTTGAATCTGGTTTCAGGAGAGAGGATCAGTCAAACTTTGGGCGAATCTTGTCGTACGGGATTATCTCCTCACGACCTCCCGGTGGTGCCCAGAGCACATGCAATTCTGAGTACTGTCCCGGTTCCTTGTAGAAGATTTCCAAGACATGCTCGCCGGCTTCCAGAGGAATGTTGGCGCGTCCTGGATTTTGATGTCTCTCGGGCTGTTCAAGCACCTGCTTTCCGTCAACCTCTATTCGGCAATATGCGTTGCATCGGATCAGAAAACCGTATTGCCCGGGTTTTTCTGCGTTCAAATAGGCAGACCATTTCCCCGACCAATGCAGCCTGCCTCGAACAGGTTCGGGGTGCCATCGAATGGAAATTGTCGGCTGGATGATCCCATAACTCGCAGGTTGAGCCCAGTCCAAGTTGGCATAATAACGTCCGTAGTAGCCTAAATCCGGCATGGTTCTCGCACAGAATGCCTCGGATTTGAACTGTTCTGCCTTAGCCGCCCCCATTTTGAACATGAGGCGGAATGGACTGTTTGCGCTGTTGACGGTGCGCACGATCTCCACGTTGTGCCAGCCTCGAATCAGACTCACAGGTATTTCTGGTTGGCCTTCCTCGGGCAACGGTTCATTGTCCAAGGCAATGCAGATCGGTTCTCCATCACTCCAGGAGAGCAGGTAATCAGCAGACTGCTCAATGAAGACGCTTCCAGTCCAATGCCCTCGAACAGGAAATGTGCTTGGCGCGTTGTCACCGACCAGCAGATCAAAAGGAGAGCGCTCAACACGTTTCCATTCTCCCTGCTGACCCAACGGATCGGATATTGCGCGATAGGACGCAGAGAGACCAATGATTGAAGCCACTTCATCCGCCGATACGACATAGGTATAGAATATGGGTTTCTTCCAGGGGTCTTCGAACAGATGGTACTGCCCCCCCGGATAGTAGTGTTTGAAGAGCTCTTCGGGGAATGGCGTTCGATAGGGCTCCAACAGATAATGCAGTTTCTTGCCGGTCTGCATTCGCATCGGGATATAGTCCGGCATCTGATAGAGGACTCCAGGGATGTCTCGCCTGTTGAGAAGGAACGGAATTGCCGGATAGTCATTTGGCGACTGTTGATGCACGAAGAAATTCTCGTCAAGATCCTGGGTCGCCAGATATCGCGCAATGCTTGTGTCGCGCCCCACGAATTCTTCATAGACGTTTTGATCCGCCTGCGTTCGGACGAAGTAATAACGGTAGTTCCATATAGTCAACCAGACCAGCAGCGGCAGCACAGCGGCAAAAAACGGAATCCATCGCCACCGTCCCCAAAGCCCCTTCAACTGGTGCCAGAAGATGGAGAACGGCACACCGGCAAGCAGCATCGCGGCGGGGATCACCAACTGTGTTCGACAGGACTGCGGCGCTTCCCATTCCAGTGTCAGAATCCCGGCCAGAAGCCCGATCAGGAGCCAGAACGCAAGCAGCGCCGACTCCCAGTGCCGCCACCGAAAAACGCACACAAGAATACCCAGTGCGAAGAAGGCGGCTGTCAATGGATCCAGTTTTGGAGAAAGTGCAATTCCATGACGCGCGTTCGGATCGCCCTTGTAGTTGAACATCAGCAAGTGCTTGCCAGTGCTCATGCGAACGTCTTTCCAGGCTTGTTCGCGAGGTTTGCCCGCTTTGAACACCGTGGTCTGTTTCATCCGGGCGGTGAACATCGCCGAATCCGTGAAGGCTGCTACGTTGATTGGACAGCTGGTGAGCTGTCCGCCAAGCATGATCAGAAGAGGAGCATACCAGAATGTTCTGAAGAACTTTTTCCGACTGAGACACTGATGGAGAAAGAGAACGACGAGCATGACGACAAGGAGCCTTGTCGGCGCGTAAGTCATGATGCCAAAACCGGCCATCGCTCCACAGAGGAGAAAGTCGGTACAACGACGCCCGCGAAGCCCTCGAAGCAGGAAAAAGAAGCAGAGGACAACAAACAAAACCGAGAGTGGCGGCTCCATAAAGAAGCGCGTGAAATTGACGTGCCAGCCGGAACACGCCAGCATCGAGGCGGAGACAAGTGCCGGTGCGCGACCGATGAGCATACGACCGAGCAGGTAGGTGGCCAACACCGTCACAACCCCAGTCGTCGCGACCAGGCCACGAGCTGTTCCCAGACCAAATCCGAATACCTTGTAGCACAACGCCAGCAGATATGCGTTGAACGAGAGCGTTCCACTCCAGGCATAGTATGCAAGTGGGCTGTACGGTTTGCCCTCAAAGGGAGCCATCCCGTCCATCGCCTCACGCGCTTCATCGAACCAGATTCCATAGGGAATCTCCAGAAGTCTCCAATAACGAAAGTACGAAGCCACACCGAGGATGAGCACAAGCGCGACAACTTCCCAAATCCGCCAACGAGGCGCAATGGGTTTGGAAGGCTTCAGCCCGCGCAGGCGATCGATCCAGACCGTTGCCACCAGGGCGGGAATCCAGGAGAGAAAGAACGGCAGCAACGCCGCATTCGGGTGCTTCTTGCTCCACCACATAGAAGCAGCGCCCAATTGCAGCAGTACTGATAACAGAATGCCTGACCACAGAATGGGCTTGCGACTCACTCTCGCGATGGTCAAGACCCCGGCGAACCAGAGAACAGGCGCGACAAGCCCCAAGAATCGGAACTCAAGTTCAATCGAACCTTTCCATCCCAGGTAGGAACACAACGCGGCACAGAGACACGACAGCAGTACCAGGCACCAGGAAATCCATGGTCTCCAGGGACGCCCACCTACGTTGTCAGCGGCGGCATTGCTCGTGACACTCGGGAGATCGGGACTGTAGCTTCTCTCGAAAAGAAGGAAAATCGGTATCAAAAGAGTTGCGAAGACCCACTCCGGCAGTGCCACAGGCAGAGCCCTTCGGACGAGAAAAGCCACCACGAGGGAACCTAGAAGGAACAGAGGCACCACATGCGATCTTGTGAAAGCGATCAAGGATTTTCGTGTGGGAATCCTCAAAAGTCTTCTGTCATCCAGCCAGAGAATCCAGTAACACGCAAGCATGAACAGGAGAAGGATGATTGCCGGTTTGAGACGGTTCATCCTGAAGTACAGACAGGCCGCTGCCGTTCCCAAGGCTGATACAACAAGGCTTCCATACGCGGGCAGCCAGTGACTGAGAACCCGGAAGCGTTGGGCGCAAACGCTCAGCAGTGCGAGAGGCATGACAGGCAGCATCCAGAAGATCAGCCCGTATCGCATCCGCCACCGATAGGCTCCGTACAAAGCTGCCAGGAACGTAAGCCCATAGACCAGAGTCCATCCTCGAGCCAAAGAACAGTTCTCAATCTCTTGGCGGACATCCTCTTGGCGTGATGGCCAACGGAAGGCGAGAACCATGAGAAACGTGGCGATGCCAAGGGAGATGAGCCCTTTTGTCAAACCCGGAGTTCCTGCGGGCATCTCCCTTTGTCCCATCCAGGCAAGCGATGAGACAAAAATCACGACGAGGATTCCCGCAACGCAGGAAAGCCTCCGGTAAAGATATTCTTCAACCGATCGGAACCAATTCAGACTCATTCGTCTTCAATCATCCGCCGCGAAGATTCGTCAAGACAATTCTGCAAGGGAGACTATCACGAGCGTCGAGTCCTGCAAAATGCTTTCGCTGTGTGGGACTGAGCCGTACGTCTCCGGGGGATGACCTGACCAGCCGGAATCAGGAAACTGAGCTCTCGAGAACTTCAGATATCTTGCCTAACAGAAGAGCCGATGTATAGGGTTTCAGGATGACGTTGAGATGCTGGTCGGAGATGAATCTCGTCTCAAGGGAGTTGAGACCAAATCCCGTACAGAAGAGAATGGGAACATCCGGGCGGAGTTCTTTGGCATGAACGTAGACGCTGTGCCCATCCGCACGAGGCATGACCACATCCAAGAGCAGAAGATCGATGTAGTCGGCATACTTCTCAAAGAGTTTTCTGGCTTCGAGACCATCGTGCGCAACCAGAACATAGTAACCGGCATTCTTGAGGAATTTCACGGTCAGTTCCCTGATAAAATCCTCATCTTCGGCCAGCAAAATCACACCCGAAGACTGACTTCTGGCGCGTTCGACATACTGGGTAATATCCCGATCCAGAGCTTCGGCAATCGGCAGGAAAAGACCGATTTCAACGCCCTCACGCAACTTGCCTCTGATCCTCATAAATCCGCCGTGTTCAGCAACCACTTCAAAGAGGCTTTTGATCTGCCGTGCCAGTTGATCATCGGTGAACTGACATGTGGGCGCATCGAGGCTCGATGTCTCACCCCACTGGCGCCGGCTTTCATCGGCATCCAGATCGGAAACCGTCAACAGCACATAGCAGCCTGGTTTTGCCCAAGGATTGCGGGTGCAGAAGCCCTGCTCGACAGCAACATTCTGCGTTCGGATGATCATTCTGCCAAACTCTTGTTGCCCTTGAACAACAACACGGCACATCAAATCCATGGCTCGACGTATCTCTTCCGAATCAACGCAGACGGTAAAGAGATGACGACTGGATTGAAAAGCGAAATCCGTATCAGCACCCGCAAGCATGCGCAGCCTATCCACCTGCAGCGAAATGAGATCGTTCATACTCACAATTTCTGTTGAGCCACTCAACTCGCTTGCCGACGGTTTGTGTTTGCCGGTGTTTCCGTCGGAGTATGTCGTGCTGAATCCCGGTTCCTGTGAAGCGTGGCATTGCGCTATGCGCCCCAGCCAGACCAGGTCAAGAAAGCCTGCCATGAACAGGCAGAACGCCACGCGAAGCAACGGACTTGAGAAGATATTCTCCCCCATACCGCCAAAGCCTGAGATGCCTTCAGGAAGGCACATCAGAACCATAGAAATGACAAGGATATGCGCTGGGATGCGCAAGAGACATCGCTGACTTTCCTGCCACCCAATCCGGGGTGTTCTCATTTCTGCTTCTCCGTAAGCAGCCCGCAGGGCAAGAATCGATCGTTTTCATCCGACCTTCTCTCCAGCCAACAACAGACCCCACTGGGGGGCAACAACAAAGCAACCCGACTTCTATTCTTGATTCTATATCCGTTTTCTGGGTTGTCAACGCCAAAGCACACAAACTCTTACTTCTCCGCACAAACATACTCATGAATCTCCTTTTTCCAGGAGCCGTGTCAACTTGGATATATCTCATGAATATGCTATCTACTATGCTCTTGGTTTG
>JAKQFZ010000324.1 GCA_029558215.1 Candidatus Omnitrophota bacterium | reverse complement strand
CCGCTGAAGTCAAGGTCGCCAAAAGTTGATTCAATGTCCGTCAGTTCAAGGGCACTGGTCGCATCGAAAAGCACATCTGCACTCACACCAAGCAAATCTTCCGCACCCGTCACGACGAGGTTGACCTTGAAAGTCGCCCCCTTCGCCACCTGTCGGGTCTGCTCGATGGCCGAAGTCGAGGCATCCAAATCCAGAACAAACGTCTGGGCTTGCGCCACGCCTGCCAGCATCAAGGCACACAAGAAAACTCCTAACCCTGCTCTTTTCATGTTATTCGTAGCTCCTTTCTGCATTGTCTTCTGTTTCTCAGTCAAAGATTTCCGGTTCACAAGCACCCATTCCCCCCTTCCAAAAACAAATCTTGTTTATTCATGTTGTTTTTCTGGCGGGGCCGACGAGACTCGAACTCGCGACCTCCTGATCGACAGTCAGGCATTCTAACCAAACTGAACTACGGCCCCGCGTTTATCGGGCTTCCGAGGTCAACAGCGGAGCACTCAACTCTTCCAACTGTCCCTCTCTGGTGGGCGAAACAGGACTTGAACCTGTGACTTCCTGCTTGTAAGGCAGGCGCTCTAACCAAACTGAGCTATCCGCCCTTTTCCACTAAAGCAGGAGTATATTATGCCCTACCTTCGAATGTCAACAGGAAATTCCATCTCCTCTGCCTTCGCCAGCCTAAAACCCAAGTCCATCCAGACTGCTCTTGCTCCCTGCTCCCGCTCCCCGGTTCAGGTTCCAGAGGGGAACTCGTATCCTGTTGCCTGTTGTTGGTTAATTGGTAACAGAATCAGCCGCAAAAATCAAGAAAAATCAGTCCAACTCGTTGGCGGCTTCGACAACGCCAATCATCTCGTCCGTCTGCTCATTCGCTTCTTCCATATGCTGCTCCGCCTGGCGTCCCATCCCCATGAACATTTCCTTGCTCGAAGAGTAGAGCCACGCAAGCGCCAGAAGCATCACGACGAAAAATATCAGTTTCTTCATTCTTTCATCACTCCCTGTTGTCGAGACCAGAGGTCTCTCCTGGAAACAGCGTTCCATTTACTGATTACCAACTTGGCGAGTTTCTGTCAAATCGGAACCGTATCAATCGACCGGCCTCTGATTCCCTTGCGAGCCCAAGAGTCGTTGGGCTTCCTTGATGCCCTCGGCTGCAGTGGCACTGGCTGGATTCAGTTGAAGTGCCTTCTGATACTCATCGAGAGCTCGCTTTGTCTGTCCGAGTTTCATGTATGTTCCAGCCAGGTTCTGATGTGCGATCGCGTAGTTGGGATGAATGACCACGGCCGAGGCGAATTCCTTCAGAGCATCCTCTGTGCGCCCCAAAGCCTGATAGCACTCACCCAGAGTGTTGCGATGCACCGCATTTCCTTTGAGCAGTTGCACTGCCTTCTCGGCGTGGACAAGCGCCTTCTCAGGCTGCTTGAGAGAGAGGTGGCACTGCGCCAGGTTATTATGAGCTTGTGGATATTCTGTATTCAAGTCGACCGCACGAGTATATGCATCCAAGGCTTCATTCAGTCGCCCCAATGCGTAGAAAGAAGTTCCCAGATTGTTCCAGGCATCCAGATAGTCGGGGCGGAGCGCAAGTGCTTGACGGTATTCCTCGATGGCCTGCTCATGATGGCCTGTCTGTTGAAGACAGTTCGCCGCGCTCCAGTGTTCTTCGGCAAAGTCAACAGGACGGACATGATAGGGGTCGAGATGAAGGAACACACCGAGAGCAATGGCAACCACAACGATCGAGAGCACCGACTTGAGATTCCTCATCCGAAGCGCCTCGCAGATCTCCACTGCCCCGTACGCTCCAAACAATGCCAACACAGGAACAACGGGAAGCCGGTATCGGTCACACACAAAAAAGGCCACGACAGAGAGCATATAGATTAGAAGATAGAGGATCAGCACGAATGGTGTGGTCAGACTTGCGTCACACAGTCCATGAGATTTGGTCTCCCTCTTGAGCCAAAGCCCCATCCCGATGATCCCCAAAACACTCACAACACCAAACGAGAAAAGAGGCAACTGCAACACCGGCGAGTATCTCTTCTGGAAGTACATGTTCTTGTTGTTCTTGATCTCGTAGGCATTCCAAAAGAGATAGAGTTTTCTCGCCAGGAGACGCAGTGCTTGTGCCGGACTCTCGATCCAGAATTGGTATCCTTCCCGAAACCAGAATCGGGAGATCTCTGAGGCTTTCATGGGATGTCCAACTATCTTCTCGGCTCTTCGTTTTGCGAACAGTGCCACCGAGTCCTCATAGTCCCCATGCCAATTGTAGCCGAGCGGCGTCTTGGCAGTGAAGCCATCGGACTCGGGATTGTTGCCGATGTAGAAGTTGATGCCGCCCTGGGATGCAATCAGAACAAAGTCTCTTCCCACAAAATAGTTTCTGAGAGTCACTGGAGCGATCGTGATGATGCTGCCCACTGTCAACAGTGTCACGGCAAGCCACGCTCGCGCCCGCGCCTTCTCACGCCACACCAGCCAACCGGCAAGCACGGGCATGAAGAGAAGGATGTTCGGTCGAGTGATCGCCGCCAGGCCGAAACAGACTCCAGTCAGCAACCACCGAGTTCCGCGTTCCGGTCGCTCCAGGGCTCGCGTCAGGTTCCACAACGCCAACATGAGCAAAAAGACAAGCGTTGCCGGAATCAGGAGTTCCGTTTCATGATAGATAAGCGGCCAGTAGAAAAGCAGAATTCCCGCCGAGAGAATTCCCACCGCTCTGCCAAAAACTCTTGTGCCGATGGCAAGCACAAGTCCTGCGGCACCCAAGCCCAGAAAGATACCAAAGATTCTGGGAATGAAGAGATCTCGTCCAAAGAATCTGTACAAGCACCCAAGGAGCGTCGGGTAAAGAGGTGCCCGAAAATAGGGTTCCTGAGGCAACTGACCTTGCACAAAGCGTGTTGCCCAAAGGTCATGGTAGAGGCTGTCCAAGATCGGAGCATGAAAGTCCGGTGCTTTGGTCATGCCGGCCAGATGAAGAACGCGGAGGAAAAATCCCGTGATGAAAAACAACAGCAGAATCTGCCTCGACCAGTGATTTAGAAAGGCAGGGCATTTTCGGTTCTCAACTTGTGGCGTCTGACTTGCCATTGAGCGCCTTTTCCAGAACTTCACGCATCGCGTCCGGAATCTTCTGGATCTTGCCGGCCTCATTGATGCAGGCATTCGTGACTTGTGCCTGCACCAGAATTCGGTCGGTCTGAATGCTCTCGATCTCAGTTCGAAATCGAAGGCTGAATCGGTTGATCTCGACCAGGTGAGTCCGAACCCGAATCTCCTCACCCAACGTTGCAGGCGACTTGTAGAGGACATTGAGCTCATGCACTGGAAAGATGATTCCATCCCGGTGCAGTTCCTCTATCTTCCACCCCATCTGCCGCAAGAGCGCCGTTCGCCCCTGTTCGAGAAAGCGCAGGTAGTTCCCATAGTAGACAACTCCGCCGGCGTCTGTGTCGGCGTAGCAGATCCGAAAGGTGAGTTCATTAACTGGAGAAACATTCGCAGCGCTCATTGGTTCTGCTCCAACAGGGGAAGGTAATGTTTTTGGACAATGTGATCCCAAGTGAATTCATTCAAAACGCGTTCCCTGCCCTTCAGTCCCATAGACCGCCTGAGTTCGGGGTCGTCCAGAAGTTGTTCGAGCCGGTCTGCAAGCATTTGTGGATCGCTCGGATCAACGAGAAATCCGGTCTCCCCATCTACAACGATCTCCTGAAGACCACCAACCCGGGTTGCCACCAACGGTCTTTGGCATGCCATGGCTTCCACCGCAACGATGCCAAATGGTTCAGGCCAGAGCGAGGGCACAACGCAAATGTCAAGGTGGCGATAGACTTTGTGCAGGTTTTCCTGCGTTTGCCAGGGAACCAGGTGATAGCCCGCAGGGATGAAGCCCATGTCGGGCGTGACGGTCAGCCAGGCTTCAAAGTCAGTGCGCTTCTTTCGCAAAATGTCAATGGCTTTGAAAAGAAGATCTCTTCCCTTGAGTGGATCAGCCACGCGCCCCACCATCCCGATAACTGGTTCATGGTTTCCAGTCTGGGGCAATTCGGGAAACAGATCAGGATCCACACCGGAAGGCACGATTCTCACATCGTCGCAATACCGTCGGACTCGGTCGGCGATGAAACGGTTATAGACGATGACGGTACTGGCACACGACAGGGCTTCCTCGACCACTTTCCTGTAGCTGGGCAACCATGCTCCTGAGAACAGATACTCCTGTCCGAAGTAAGAGCATCGGGTCGCTTTGAGAAAGCCCAACATGCACTTGGAGCAGACAAAGAAGTCCTTCAATCCGCCGAGCAGATAGTCCTTCTCACAAATGCGACCATACTTGTAGCGGTAGAAGATCCCGTGTCGGTGAAGACACAGCCCCTCATAGGCGTAATAGCGGACGATGGGTTTGAAATCCTTCAGTGCCCGAATCAGGGGCGGTTTGAAGTACCATCCGTCGGTGACAATAACTTTGTCTGGAGAGTACGCCTCAAGCGCCTTGAGGAATCGGCGATTTACGTTCCAACGAGTAAAACTCCACGTGTTGAAGGGAATTCTCTCGATCTCCAGATTCAGTTCGCCTTTGACCTGTCCCCGTGGAAAATACTTGTCATAGTCGGGAACAAAAAGGCGAACCTGATGCTTTTGGGCAAGTCGCGTGGCAACTTCCTTCACATCCGTCCTGGCTCCACCCTCTGGTGGCCAGTTAAACAGCAAATCCACAATGGCAATCTTACTCATAGGCAAGGAAACGTACCTTTTTCGAACAAAACGTGTCAAGCACGCATACCGACAAAACTGCTATCCATCAATTGGCTGCAGTGCCACATTGAGTCGCGGCCTCTCCAATGCTATATAGAGAAGGAGACCCAGAGAAATCCGTCAAGACAGGGTTTGGGAGAATAGGATGATACAACACAGTCTCTTGTGTACGTCTTGCAGACGGGAATATCCCTTCGGGGAGATTCGCCCACGGTGCCAACAGTGTGGAGAGCCTCTTGAACTGCAGAAGGTCTCCCACGCAACAATCAATGTCGCCGATTCTTTGACACAGACCATGCTTGAGAGATACTCGGCGTTCTTCCCTTTTGCCAGCATTGATCCGCTTCTGTCTCTTGGTGAAGGCTTCACTCCCCTGAGCGAATCGCCCCGACTGAGTTCAGACTTGGGCGTGAGACGGCTGCTCTTCAAGAATGAAACGCTCAATCCCACATGGTCGTTCAAGGATCGAGGCACGATTGCAGGGATTCAGCATGCCGCGGCAATCGGCTGCTCACGCATTGGCACTGTTTCAACGGGCAATATGGCTGTCTCGGTCGCCGCGTATGGAGCACGCGCTGGGATGGAGACCTTTGTCCTGGTCAGTGATTCAATTCCTGAGGAAAAGATTTCGCCCATCGCCATCCATCAACCACATTTAATCCGTGTCAATGGAGACTATGGAAATCTCTATTTTGAAAGCGTTCGTATTGGTACCGATCTTGGGATTTACTTCCTTAATTCAGACGTGCCACTGCGGGTTGAAGGCTCCAAGACCATTGCCTTCGAGATCTGTGAACAACTCCAATTGCAAGTCCCCGATTATGTCATCGTTCCTACAAGTGCTGGTGGAAATCTTCGCGGAATCATCAAAGGATTTGAGGAGTTCGTTCTCTGTGGTCTCATCCCCCGAATGCCAACAATCGTCTGTGCCCAAGCGTCCGGATGTGCTCCAATCTTCAACGCCTGGTCAACTGGAAAGGATTCCATTGAACGTGTGCAGGCTCCCCACACCATCGCCCACGCCATAGAGAATCCTTTTCCACCTAGCGGAAACCAGGCGCTTCGTAAGATTCGAGAACATGATGGACTCTGTATCGCCGTCAGCGATGATGCCATCCTCCAGGCACAGAGAACCATGGCGCGAGAAGGGATTTTCGGACAGCCCGCCGCGGCGGTTCCTCTGGCCGCTCTCAGACAACTGAGGAAAGAGGGAACCGTGACAGAGGATGCCACCGTGGTCTGCGTCGTCACAGGGTGCGGTTTGAAATACACGGCAGCACTTCGAGAGCAACCCATATCAACAACGCACTGCACACTCGAGCAGCTCCCGAGCGTTCTTGCTTCTCCGAGAGCATAGGGTGTGGCAGCCCTGCCCTCCGGAAGGTCGCAGCAAGCAGTGCCC
>JAKQFZ010000291.1 GCA_029558215.1 Candidatus Omnitrophota bacterium | reverse complement strand
GTGGCGGAGGCGCGGGATCCCAACACGCCCTTTGGACGCTTGGAGGTGTTGGCGGAGCATCCCGAGGTGGAGGTGCGCCGCGCGTTGCTGGATAACCCGAACGTCTGTCCCACGGACGAAGACGGCAAGCTCACCACGGGCTTGTTGTTGGCGTTGGTGAGAGAGTTTCCTGAGGAGGTGGCGGCGCATCCTCTGTTTGTTTTGCATGCCTTGATCGAGCCCGACGACGAGATGAGGTGGGTGGTGGTGGAGGTGGTGGGAAGGACGACGGACGTGGGGCTGATCGAGACCCTGTGGCGCACGTGGGGGCCTCCACATTGGAGGGTGCGCGAAGCGGTGGCGGCGAACCCAAGCACGCCCGTCGACCTCCTTCGACTCCTGGGCAACGAGGTCACCGAATCCGAGTGGAGGGTGCGCGAAGCGGTGGCGAGCAACCAGAACACGCCGCCCGACGTCCTTCGACTCCTGGGCAACGAGGCCACCGAACCCCATTGGAGGGTGCGCGCAGCGGTGGCGAGCAACCCCACCGCCCCGCCCGAGGTCCTTCGCCTCCTGGACAACCAGAAGACCGAATCCATGGGGTCCGTGCTCAGAGCCGCGAAGAAGGCGCTCGTGGACCGTGGCCTGACGTGAGACCCTGGCCGCATGGACTTCGTGGACACTTCGGGCACAAGGTACCAGCTCACCGAAACCACCGAGGCGCCTGCACCTGCGAAGAAGACGCCTGTGGGGCCCTGGATCGTCGGGGGACTCGTGATCGTGGGAGGACTGGCGTGGATGGCCTCGTCGAGCCCCCAGAGGGACAACCCCGTGAACCCCGATCTGAAGGCGTGGATCGAGGAGGCCCTCGATCCAAACACCTCACGAGACCGTCTGTGGCAATTGCTCGATCACCCCGAGGAGGAGGTGAGACGGGCCTTGCTCGACAACCCGAACGTCGTTCCCACGAAGGAGGATGGCTCGCTCAACACGTACTTCTTCTCCAAGTTGGCGTGCGAGTTTCCCGAGAAGGTGGCGAACCATCCCTTGTTCGTCCTTCACGCTCTGATTGAGCCCACCCAAGAGATGGAGTTGGTAGTGGTCGAAGAGGGGAAACGAACAAGAGACCCTGGGTTGATCGAGCAACTGTTGACCTCGTGGGGACCGAATTCGTGGCCGCTACGTCGCGCGATAGCGTTGAACCCGAATACACCCGAGCACATCCTTCGGATCTTGGGCAACCACAATACCGAATCCAATTTGGCGGTTCTTGAAGAGGTGGCTCGGAACCAGAACACGCCCGTCGACCTCCTTCGCATCCTGGGCAACGAAGCCACCGAATCCGAGTGGTCTGTGCGCCAAAGAGTTGCGGAGAATCCGAACACGCCCGTCGATCTCCTTCGTCTCTTGAGCAATGAACAGACCGAATCAAATTGTCTGTTGCGAAACATAGCCTATAAGTCCTTGGCTGATAGAGATCTGCTCCGAACCTCGATCTGAGGTCCTTATTCGAGAAAGCTTGAAATCAAAATACTTGGCTCAAATGGAACCATGTACTTTTGAATCTACGATTCGCACTAACCAAGGAGCGAGATGGCTATGATTGCAAAAATAACGCCTATCCAGCGTTGTGGAGAAAGTGTTTCGCCCAAGGACACTCCAACCAAGACTCCTCCCAATGCTGCGAGCACTGATCCAAGATCTGCTACCCACGCCAAGCCTCCCATGCGAATGGCTGGAAAATATCCAGCACAGCCCAATGCGAGAAAGACACCGGCCAAGAAAGCGTGGGTAAATGAGCCAGACTTGGCCCAAGCAGCGGTGAATCCATCCCCGATCACAACACAGGTAGCAGAGCCCATCACCAACAAGACGATCTGAAAATTTGTGGACATCTCTTTTCCTTTCAACAAGAAAGAATGCCTCACATTCTTCTTGAAGCCATAGATTTCCTCGAATTCATCATGAAGTCCGAAGCTCTAAGCTAGATGAGTTGGCCGATGGGCTTCTCGATGTATTTCGAGATCTAAGGCTTATCTTCAGTGAGAGGGCGACGAGTGATCTTGCCTGGACCAAGCCAGCCAACCCAATCCAATCAAAAGAGATCCTGTCGCGACAACAGGTAGCCAAGAAAATTTCTTCTGTTCTTGGCCTTCTGACGAGATTCTCTCGACTTTACCTTCAGGGACACAAGTCTCCGATGCAAAGTCGTAAATCATCCCTTCCTCGCAGCCATCTGGCGAACAAGGAAGCGCCGACGACATCTTCACACCGCGCGATCCATCCTGCATGGTACATCGAGTGCTGTAATCTGGCAGCAAGCAAAGACCGTGGATCAAGGGTTGGCCAGCAGGGCATCCAGGCTTGCAAGACCTCGTGGATTGGTCGTAGGACTGACCGTCTGGACACGCCACGCAATTTCCTTGGAAAGAGAAGAAACCATTCCCGTCTTGGCAAGGAAAGAAGGCATTTTCCGCACCACATGCTTGGTATTCTGCAAAAAATTTCTCTCCGATCCCACAAGAGGTTACGGTTGTCGAAGATGGACCAGATCCAGGCTGAGGTTTGTTTTCGGTTACGTTGGCGGAGAGAACCTTGCTCAAGTAGGCACAGGCTCCAGAAAGGAGCGCAGCCACCGCAGCGCCACCGGCTGGAGTGAGTTTCGTGGAAGCAACCTTGGCGATGATCGTTGCGGCAAAGGCGCACAGAACGCCAATGGCGATCACGCCATCTGCGCTCAAACTGTCGACGAACTCTTGCCCAGAAAGACCTTCTTCTGCGGCAGATTCGAGCAAACCGAAGATGGGAAAATTGTCTCGCATGTGGAGCACAAGTTCATCAGCATCACTGATTCCACCATCTCCAAGATCGAACGAAGTGCCCGATGCCGCTGCCGACAACGATTGTTGGCGAGCAGACATGTCTTTCAGATAGAGAGATTCTCCCTCGTAAATTTCAGCGGAAAGAATTCCTTCTGGTGTGGAGACGAGTCGACCCCTCAAGAATGAATTTCCATGAAACAGATCCGCTCTGGAGATGTTGTGCAAAGCACAGATGGAACCAATCGTTTCACCCTGAGTAACCATGTGGTGCTTCATTCTGTGGTGTCCTTTCGCATTCTTATTGTACGCAATGTACACGATCCTTCGCAAGCGCTAGGCAGATCTTGAAGGAAAGATGTGGTGTCAAGATGGTCCAGATGACGCTTACATTCAACTCGTACTCAGAGCGTCTCTCCTCCTCAAAAACGGTCTGTGCTCATACAAATAGGAACTTCAAGAATTTTGATCGTTGCTTCATTCTCAGTCGTGATACATAGATTTCATGCCGCTCTCGAAAGGTTGCTCCCCCAAAGCCCTCAGCAAAAACATTGCTTTGCTGATAGAAGAAGGTCGTCCGCAGGCCCAAGCGATAGCGATCGCCAAGAGCATTCAGGCGAGAGAATGCGGGATCAAATTCCTCGTTTACGGGCAATTGACCGTCAAGGACATCTTCAAGGTATTGAAGCAAACGACACCTGGGATAGAAAGCTTCGTGTCGTGTTACGTAGAAATCGATGGCTACGACTTGGCTGTCTACGGGGCGAAGCATCTTCTGGGATTGGTCTCGGATAAAAATCGGTACATTCGAGCATTTTCGGTCGACATCACCGAGGCCGAGTACAAGTTGTTGATGGCTGCGTTTCCTAACTACAAGCGACGCAGCCTTACCGCCACCATCAATCGCAAAAAGCGCACCTACAGTACGATGGTGCCCGATTTGAAGACGGCCTACGAGCCAACGACTGCGCAACGAGTTCGTGCGATCCAGCGGATTGCTGATGCTGTGGGGGAGGACTGTGCCTACGGACCTCGGGGCCAGAGTCCTTGCCTCTGATGTCGTGGAGGGGAGAGTGGTAGGCTCCCCTGGGAAGCGAGAAGCCCTTCCCTTGGTGCTAGCCAAGTGGGGTAGTTGTCACCCTGGACGTGAGCTTTCCGAGGCACTTGGTGGCGCTTGCTTCGGGGTCGCATGATCAAAAAATCAGACCCATTGGCCTCCTCCAGGCTGAGCAGGATGGTTTGCAGACCCGATCATGGTGCATGAGAAATGTCTCCAACCATTTCTCCAACGAGATCTTCGATCCATTTTGTTGTGTCTGATCGAGCCAGACCAAAAAAGTGGAAGAACATTTTTTCGCGACCTTGATCAAAAATGCAGAAGCACGTTGCGCTTGGTCAACGCATGTAGATTTTTGAACGAACGGACTCGACAAAATCAGAAATGTTTACGGAACCAAGATGGCGCTTTGAAAATAAATGGCTGCCCTATTTTTCTGGATGCCGTTTTCTGGTGAGGCAACTGGTTTCACCATCCAACTGTAGACCTCGTTGACCTTGAATTGTTCACGATCCTCTTGAGATCTTGGTGAACCAACTTCGATGTTTCCGTTCTAGGAGTTACAAATCTCTTGGGCAACGAGTACAAACAGGTACACGCGCTTACCAAAAAAAAGTCACCCAATCTTCCTCCGTGGTAGTTCACGGTGTTCAACCTCGCCAAGTACGGTGATGAAAATTTTCCCAATGACCTTCTCTGGTCTTCGGCACGGTTGCTCCGTCAAAAAAGAAGTGCCCCTTGGTTCTTCATCACGGTTCGGGAACTCATACAATACGGTCACCTACCCCTCAGTAGCGCGGTGGCGCCCAGAGCGGCGTGGGTTGGAGCACGGTGAGGAGCACGGTGGGATCTGGGCAAATCACGGTTAGAACAAGGGGCAAATCGCACTTTATTGCTCATGCAATATAAATGTTGCAAATTGCTTGAATTCGCCTTAATTAGTTGAGGTGCAGTCAAAATTACCGACCAGACCTGGCCGAGCTAGATAGCCAGAGAGTTTCCGTCTCAAGGACCCCATGCAAACACCCCACGTCGGCCAAATGCTTCGCCACGTTCGCGACTACAAGGGCCTCCGCGCCCGAGAGGTCGCGAATCGGATGGGGGTGAGGACCATGACGGTGATCCATATTGAGCGGAGAGCTAACCCTCGGTTCTCTACGATCTGGGCTTACACAAGGGCACTGAACGTGTCTCTAGAGTTCTGTCTCAAATTCTTGGAGAAACATGACGGAGCGAGATCGCCTGCTGACGAAGTTGCTCAACCTTCTTCGGTTGGCAAAAAACAACGCAAACCAGCACGAAGCATCGGCGGCAAAACAAGCCGCAGCCAAGATCAAGTCGAGGCTGGCCTCCGAGTATCGGATGTCCGACCAGGAGGTTCTTGATTGGATTGAGAACCAAGACGTTCACCAAGCAGAGGAAGCTCGTCCACCCTCATCAGACGCCAAAGCACAAGCACCGTCTCCGACTCCGAACGGATTCGAGACTTTTTTGGCAGGGATTTTTGGGAAAAGTTTTTTCCGAGACTTCCCTTGGAAGTCTGCTGAAAAAATCCCTTCAAACAACGTCTACAAACCGGCAGAAGCCAACGAAAATGGCCCAAGGCGGATTCAAAAGGGCCTGTGGATATGGTCCGTCCAATTGAACGAGTTTTGGCAACGGAGCTTGTTCGAATACGCATGTAAACGTGCTGGTTGCACGTTTTTTGCGAAGACGCTGCTGGATGTCAACATCATCAGTTGTTCCAGCAAAGATGCTCTAACTGCGTTTGGGTTGTACCAGATCATGGAATCCCGATGTGGTGAAGTGGGAAACCGCCGATATGGGCGTATGCTCAAGTACGTAGACGGATCTGGCTTCTTGCAGGGTCTCTTGAGGAATGGTCAGAAGATCTTGCAAAATATTTATTTTGCAGGAATGGCTTCCGGTGTCGAAGTTTTGCGTCAAACGCACAACATCGACGACCAGTACGAGTTGTTGAAGGAAAGGACCGCAGAAGCAGTCCGCCGCTGGGAAGCGTGGAACCAACAGGAGTGATGCGATGGGAATGAAGCACGAATTCAAGATCCCCAAGATGTCCGAGCAAGCCGCGAGGAACATGGCGGAAAAGGCATGGGACTCGTATCGAGAAAAGTACGCCCAATACCAACCAACATTTGGTTGGAAATCTCCTGGTCTTGCCTGTGTCTCGTTCAAGGCCAACGGGGTAGAGATCAAGGGAACTCTGGCGCTACAGCCAGAAAAAATCGTGCTGGACATGGAAGTCCCCTTTTTGCTGAGGAGCTTCATGCCTCGCGCTTTGCAAGCCATTGAGGAAGAGATCACGAAATGGATCCCCAAGACCACCCAGAAACCCGTGCAGTCAACGCAGGGGGCATCCAAGCCCACGCAGGGGCCACCCAAGAATGCTCTTCCCAAGCAGGGGCCACCCCTCCCGAGGAACCCGTCCCCACAAGTCGACAAGACAAGGCGCTGATTCAACTACCCGAGAGGGCGAAGATTGACTGGTTCCGCACCGTTGCGGCATGGCTACCGCAAGACCGTACCAAGTTTTGGGAGAACTTTGCTCGCCATCGCTGCACCGAGCTGAGCCTTGAGATTGCTTTGCATCGGGCTTGGACAGAAACGTGCGAGGCTTTGTTGGAGTCTGGTCGCAACCCTCAAGAGCAAGCAGAGCCAAGGCTGCGACTAAGCCTGCTGGAAGTAGAATTGAACGCCTACTTTCTCCTCACGAAGTCGAACGACGAATATATACGAACAGCAAGGGTTCGGGATCAGATCCCTTGCCTGAACATGTGTTTGCTCGATGCGCTTCATTTCATGGACAATGGTCGAAGTTTCACCAGCCTTTGGAAGGAAGCCAACTTGAATGGAAATCCTCCAAAGATGCCCAAGAAGCGACTGAAGGAGACTCTGGACCCGGAACAGCTAGAGACCTCCTCGAAAGCCCGAGTCGAATGGCAGCAAAAAGCTCCAGAAAAGTTCAATTGGTCTTCTGTCCTCCAGAAGATGCCACCAGATCAAAAACGTCCTTGTGACTGGTCGGCTCTTGCTCCGCGTGAAGAAAATCACCAGAACGCCCAGCATCGCTACCGAGTCAAAAGAGTGAGTTCTGGGAAAAAAAAGCCGTCAGATCCCACCACGCTCTTTTGATACGTTGCGCATGGGATTTTCGTGACTACTTCAGGGTAGAACAACCATCCTATCTGGGCGCGTCCCTCCTCTCCAGGAGTGGAAGAGGTATTCGCGCGTCGGCCCATGGACAGAAAGGTCTAAGACTGATGAAACCTATTGCGGACCTTCACTCTGACTTTATCAAGATCACCAGCGCCAAGACCTCTTCGGATCTTGATAGATTTGTCGATGACTTGATCAAGAATGACTCCCAGTGGACGAAGACATCCTTGGCTTACAGCGTGACCGTAGCGTTGCTATGGTCTCCTCACTTGAGCAAGAATCAGATGGAGAGATTGGGCTCTATCCCATCAATTCGACACATCTTGGCGGCAAACAGTCAGATCCCGATGATCTTGATGGGAGGAGAGATTTCTGAGGAAATTTCGAATTTGTTGGAGACCCCGAAGAACCCCAGGCACGCTTTTGTCAACGGCGAATCGCTGGGATACATCCTCTCACATATTTCAACTCTGGATCCTTCTTCTTTTACTGTTCAAGAGATGTTTCTCTGCGTTTATGCATTGTCTTGCGGCGTTTATTTCCCAGTCGAAAAAAATAAAATTCGAGGAGAATTTTTGACGCTCTTGGAGTCTTACAAAGTAAAATTGGAACCCTGGGTGCAGGAACAAGTCAATGATCGAATCAAGAAAACCGTCGCAGAAAATTACGTACGTTCTGCGCTCTCAGAAAACGGTGTTCGACGTTCCGACGTTCTTCAAGTCAAGAAATTTCTGAAGGACGTTGCGTTCGTCCAATACGTTTACAACAAGGTCAAAGACTTGCCATTGACTCAAGTTGCTGTGGCATTGTCCCCCGTTCTTGATTTCGACATTGAAAACCACGTCGATCTAGAGAAGTTGATTCTTTTGGTGTCCCTGCAACAGGGATATGTCTTGGAAACCCCACTGAAAAAATCGGTACGTAAGGTGATCTCCAGGCTGGGCTTGGATAAATTTTCCGAGCTGATTGTGACTCCAGTTTTTCCTGAGAATGAAGAGACATTTGTGAAAAATCTTGCGCATCTGAGGAAGATCATGTTCGACTTTCAAAAGCAACCATGATCATCGGGCTCATTTTCGGAATTTGCATCTTGCTCTCCACTACTCTTTCGTCCACGTATATTTCCTCAGACTCTTCGGGGAGTTCTATTTCTATCTCTTGCAAACAAAGCCAAGATTCTCGGTGTGCCTCGTCGCCGAGTCCTCCGTTGATGGGCAACCAATCGGCCAGGTAAACCGTTCTTGGCCCGAAGAACTCAAGGTCAGCAGTGACTTCCATGTGAGACGCCGCCACTCGGGCATTTTCCATGTATCTATTTTTGAAAAAAACGTCTACTTCATTGACAGATAATCGAAGAACGGTTATCTATCTACTGGATCAAGCCAAGGAATTCCTCTCTTTCAAGTTGAGGATCGTTTCCTAAGAGGAACCATGCAACAGCTACGACCGTTCTTTCCGTATTATGGCTCCAAGTGGAACGTAGCGCGCTACTACCCGAAACCAGATTACGATCTGGTCATCGAGCCATTCGCAGGGAGTGCAGGTTACTCGCTGTATTACGGATCACCGAGAGTGCGGCTCTTCGACAAAGACCCAATCTTGGTTGGAGTCTGGTCCTACTTGCTTCGCGTCACGAGCAAGGAAATTTTTGCACTTCCTGATCTGCTCACCGTGGGGGATAGCGTTGACAATTACGATCTACCCCAGGAAGCGAAGTGGTTGATTGGGTTCTGGTTGAACCGGGGCTCGGCTTCACCGAAGAAGAGTCGCACCGCGTACAGCGCACGAACAGATCGTAGCCAGCTCACGTGGGGGCCACGCGCCAAAGCTAGAATCATTGAGCAGCTTGGCGCTCTCTCTGGTTGGAGCATCGAGCTGGGTGGATACGAGGGCGCGCAAGACGAGGAAGCCACTTGGTTTGTGGACCCACCTTACGTCGAGAAGGGGAAGTTCTACCGTCACAACCAAGTAGACTATGCACTCCCTGGGGGAGTGGGTGCTCTCGCAGAGAGGGCAAGTCATCGCTTGCGAAGGGCCAAATGCCACTTGGCTTCCATTTGAAACTCTGGGCTCCTTCAAGAGCACAAAAGGCAGAGCGACAGAGATGATCTACACGTTCGTCTCACGGCACGAGGGAACTTGAGCAGAGAGTAGCATCCCCGCCCTTCAGGCCGAGGATGGTTTACAAGTACGCGCATGGTGTAGGGATGGTGGCCTCGGCAGAATTCATGGTGAGTCGAGTCGCGAAGGAACATGATCGTAAGGCTATCTCCCCAAAGCCTCCGCCTTCAGGCGGAGGTTGTTTGCAGACAAAATCGTCATTGACCGTAAGGAAATTCTGGGTTGCCACGTCCTATCGAACATGACTAACACAAAAAACAGTGTCATGATCGTGTACCGAGATGGAACCAAGGCGCTGGCCACCGTTGAAACGGTGGCCAGATTTGAAGAGATCTTTGGGAGACATTTCTCCACAAGAACTCCCACAACCGAGGAACTGAAAACCATGTCTCTCATCAGTCCACCCAAAGTAACGTTTTTGCAGTAAAAGATCGCCATGCATCCCCTGGTGGTTCACTGCAAAAAATCGAAGTACGATGTCTACGTAGGACGGCCTTCCCCTTGGGGAAACCCGTTTCCCTTGAAGGTCGAGACAGATCGAGCAGGGTTGCTTACGAAGTACAGGGAGTGGTTGCTCACACAACCAGATCTGGTCAAGCGAGCGAAGCAAGAACTGCGCGGAAAAGTGCTCGCTTGTTGGTGCGCACCAAAGCTCTGTCACGCGGACGTGTTGGCCGAGATCGCGAACAGCGAAGAATAACCGAAGACAC
>JAKQFZ010001244.1 GCA_029558215.1 Candidatus Omnitrophota bacterium | reverse complement strand
CCCGCGGCGGTGAGGCGTTCCTTCAGCCACTTCTGATCGTCCTCGTGTACCGGCAACCAGTAGGGAGGAGCGTTGAAAGTCTGACCACCCACGTTCCAAGTGCCACCAATCAGATCGGAGGGATCCAACTGGGAGGCACGGCGATCCACCACGGCAAACTCTTCGACAGGGATGCCGTGTTTGTCGGCCAGGATCTTGCGGAAAACATTCTTCACCACAGCACTCTTACCAACACCATGGTTGGCAGAGAGACAGAGGGTGTGATAGGGAGTGAGGAAGTGCTTGACATAAAGGGAAGCTTCAGCGATATTCATAGTCATGGTAGTACCTCTTTGTTACAGGTTGTTGTGAAGTTTTGGAAGGAGACTAGGGAACAATCGTGTACTCATCTTGGTCAATGGTCAGCTTCTGGATGTCCCGAAGGTTCAGCCGCCGATACTCTTCCTTGTTGAGATCCCAGACAGTGAGGGTCTCGTGCTGTACATCACTGAGCACTCGATGGATAGGAAGAGGATCTCCATTGTCCGCCTTGGTGCCAGCAAGTTGGAAGGTCATCTTGCGAAGAGTACCGTCGCTCCGCTTGATGAACTCGATGTACATTGTCTTGCGACTGTGCTGTCGAGAGACAAGGCTGTAGAAGTTGGCGAGCTTAACTGTGACGTTGGCCATGGCTTTCCTCTTGCTTAGGGATGATGATCACACCGGGTATCGGGGATCGTTGAGGGACAGGCTGACCTCTTCTCTTGAAGTCCGCAATGTCTTCAGGAGTGTAGGGTTCATCCCATGCATCTTCACCCATCTTTGCCCAGCGTTCTGCTCGGGACATCAGAGACCTCCTAGAAAGGATATTTGTTTGGAACGAGGCTGACGGATGAACTTCCAAGAAGCTTTGGTTCCGTCAACCAAGAGTAGGCTGCCTACATACATCCGGTCTCTTACAGACTTGCGGATGTTGTCCAGGTCAGTGCAGGTCAACCGGGAGTTCAGAGCCATCGTGACCTTGACCCGATACTTACCTGCTTGAGTTTGGATAGTCTTGCTCTGCATAGCGACCTCCTAGATACTGTCAACCCTTGTTCTAAGTTTGATCTCTTCTAGGACACGCTGGGCATTCTCACACTCTTCCTTGGTACCGGAGAGAGCGATAGCCTGACCAGTGGTGTGTGCTTCTTTCATGATCTGCATGGCTTTCTCTGCCGTACATTTGACAGCTTTGATGATCTGTCTTACCACCTGGCCCATAGTGTGGTGGTCATCGTTGAAGACAATCAGATTGTAGGTAGGAGCCTTGTCCTGAATGGTGGACAAGAGCTCTTCTATATCCTTGTCGATCTGTATGTCAGTCGA
>JAKQFZ010000280.1 GCA_029558215.1 Candidatus Omnitrophota bacterium | reverse complement strand
ACATTCGAACACCCTCACTCAACCCTGGGTTCGCCTTCATGGGCTGAAGGACTATTTGGATATGCCGCTCCGACTTGAGGAGTTTCCTCGAATCCATCAGACCTTCAACCTGGTTCCATCTTTGCTCGAGCAACTCGATTCCTATGCGGGCAACAAAGTCACTGATCCCTTTCTTGAGCTTTCTCGCAAAAGAGCAAGCATGCTTGAGGACGAGGACAAACTGGAACTCCTCAAGACGCATTTCAGTGGAAATGTCAAGACGATGATCGCTCCGTTTCCCCGATATTTCTCGCTCCACAGACGAATCAGCAGCCGCACTTTTGAGGAATCCCTGAGCCGACTGCAGGAGTCTGATTACAGAGATATTCAGGTCTGGTTCAACCTCGCCTGGTTGGATCCAATGTTTCGTGATGTTGACGACGTACCGCGCTCTCTGGTTCAGAAAGGCGAAGATTTCAGCGAGGAGGACAAGCAGAGGCTTTTTGATTATGAGGACTCCATTCTTAGGAGAATCATACCAACGCACAAAGATCTCCAGGAACAGGGTCTCATTGAAGTCTCGACAACCCCCTTCTTTCATCCAATCCTTCCGCTTTTGTGCGACTTCCGTTCTGCATTGGAGAGTGAGCCGCATGCAGTCCTGCCATCGGTTGAGTTTCGACATCCCGAAGATGCTCTGGCACAGATTCAGATGGGCATCGAATTGTATCGGTCGTACTTTGGAAGACCACCACTTGGCATGTGGCCATCGGAGGGGAGTGTCAGTCCGCAGGCCGTGCGTCTTATCGCAGATGCTGGCATCAACTGGATTGCAACCGATGAGGAGATTCTCTCACTGTCTCTCAAAAAACCGTTTCGAAGAGATAGTAACGGGTTGCTCGAGTCCCCCACGCTTCTCTACCGTCCTTACTTGCTCGATGACACGCAGGGCAGACTTACCTGTATCTTCAGAGACCATACTCTGTCTGATCTTGTCGGTTTTCAGTACTACCACATGGAGCCCAAGAAGGCTGCGAAGGATTTGGTTCAAAGACTGGAGAACATACACGATCAGGGACTCACAGACGAGCATCTTGTCAGCATCGTTCTGGACGGGGAGAACTGCTGGGAGTTTTATGAGAATGATGGTCATGAGTTTTTGACCACCCTCTATGGCATGCTTTCAGAGAGCAGGAAGGTAGACTGTGTCACCGTCAGTGAACACCTGGACCGCAATGGAGCAGTGGAACGGGTTCCCAAGATTTACTCTGGATCTTGGATTAACAGGAATTTCCACATCTGGATCGGTCATCCCGAAGACAACCGAGCCTGGCTGGCACTTAGTGAGGCACGGGAACTACTCGCAAAGGCGTGTGAGGAGAACTGGGAACCGATTCAAGATCCAGAAGTGCGTGAAACTGCGTGGAGACATCTCTATTCGGCTGAAGGCAGCGACTGGTTCTGGTGGTATGGAGATGATCACACCACAGCAAACGATGCTCTTTTTGACAGCCTTTTCCGCGATCATCTTATGTCCATCTATGTCCTCCTGGAAGAGGATATCCCTCCAGATCTCTATGAGCCGATTTCCCGTTCTGCGGTATTGCCACGGGAGGATGAGCAGGTGCTGCACACCATTCACCCCTTCCTGGACGGTCGGATCACCCACTATTCTGAATGGCTTCCTGCTGGCTGTTACCGACCGGCGGAAGAAGGCGCAGCAATGCATCGTGCTTCGACACTTCTGGAGCAGGTCTTCTTCGGAGCTGACGAAGGCAATCTTTACCTGCGCATTGATGTCAGAGGGACTTTCCTTGATTTTCTAATGAACGGTTACGAGATCAGGATACTTCAGCTCACCCCCAAAGAAGGTGAGATGGTTCTTAGAACGCCAGAGGGCTACCCGGAACTCTCCTACTTTGAAGAAGGACGGGAAGAACCCGTTGACACTTGGAAGGCAGGAGCCGCGACAGCGATTGCGGAATTGACGATTCCTTGGAGTGTGTTAGGCTGCCATCCGGACGACCAATGCCGTTTCCGACTCAGGGTCTTGAAGGACGGGCATGAGGTTGAGTCTTATCCGG
>JAKQFZ010000244.1 GCA_029558215.1 Candidatus Omnitrophota bacterium | reverse complement strand
CTCACTCTTCCGGAGATTCTGCGTATCCTCCTTGAAAGATGTGATCGCCGGGTGTAACCACGCAGTTGAAGTTGGGGCCTGCAATACCGGCATGACCAACGGGGGCAGGGGAGCCCTGCACCCTGTTTCTCGTGATCTACTGAAGAGAAAACGTACTCTGACCCTGTTTCTCATGGAATGTCCAGAATGCAAGCCAGCCGCAGTGGCACCAGTACCATGACTTTCTCTGCTCCTTGGCCGTCGAAAAGGATGAAAAAGTACTGGGATGGCCATTTGCTGCATCCGTTTGTTGAAGCCTTCCATGCGGCATTGCTTGCGCGCGGGTATCGATTTTCCGAACAGTCAGAGGATGAATCCTGCTATACGTGGTCGAAGCCTTTGTTTGCGGGGTACACACGGGAGATCACCGTTATGCCAACCAAGGCCAAGGGACTGCCGCGATCATATTTTGGTTTCAACATCCATTTGTTCATTGGTTCCGACCGGCAAACTGAGGTTGAGAACGCCATCGGAACATGGGAATGCTACAGACTTGATCCGCTAGAGCGTGTTAGCGCACCCCAGGGCGCAACAGCAGTCTTGCATGAAAGTCTCCAGTGGCTCATGGCGCGATGGGAACCGAGGCTGACTTCCTTTTCCGATGCGTTTGCGCGATGGGAGGCCGTGCCAAGTACGCAGGCGGAGGTGTGTGTGGACGATGTGATGCACTTCTTCGACCGTCAGGGAAATGATTTTTTCGAGTATGTCGGTACCCCTATCAAACTGGCCAACACTCTGTGTGATCTCGACAATTTTCCGGGCAGGACAGCCAAAAGTGGACCAGGGAGCGTCGCAGCGGGCGAGTACGCAGCCGTTCTTCTGCATGATATGGGGATGACCGAGGAGGCTAGGAAGGAACTGGACTTGTCCCTGCGCATCTTGCAGGCGCGGGTGAATCGCGGTGAGCGACAGCAGAGCTGGCCCCGGAAATCTGAACAGTCCGATAGGTGGATTTCCTGCTCACTGAGGCGATGATGATCGCCGTAGAAGGAGCAGATCATGGCAAGACGAC
>JAKQFZ010001243.1 GCA_029558215.1 Candidatus Omnitrophota bacterium | reverse complement strand
ACTATGGAGTGAATGCTGGCGAAAAGGTAGTTCAACGCTGAGCGATTCGCCATCTCGGCGAATCGCCTTCCTGTGTCCGCCGCAAGTCCAAATCCAACGCCGTTGACAAAAGGAACCTCTGCACACCAGCCCACATCAAGTGATTCAAGGGAGCACTGGACAAACCTGAAGAGGTTTCTGGAGTTGAGCCTGTGAAAACCATATTGACGAAGAAAGTCGTTCCCACTGCCAAAAGGCAATTGGGCGACGCTTGCTCGTCTCATGGAATCAGCCTTCAGCAGCCCTCGCACCACAAGATGAAGTGTTCCATCGCCGCCACCGGCGATTACGACGTCTGGCCTGGCGCAAGGCATGACGTCTTGGAGTATGGACTCAATTTGTTCGGGATTGTTTGGAATTCGAACATCGAGACGGCCACAGAGTTGTGTCAACGTCTCTATCCACTTGGATTGTACGGAGAGCACCCTGCTCGAACCAGCTTTTCGATTCCAGATGAGTAAGACGCTCTTGTCCTGCCAGTTCATAGCATGCAGCCCACGGCGCAGGAATCAGAGGAGAGACCGACAGTGAGATTCGAAAAGGCTAGTCAACGCTTCCGGCCTTTTCTTTCTTTCGCTTCTTTCTGGCCTCAGCAAGCATTTGCTTGATCTGAGAGGTCATGCGCCCCTTGATAGTCTTCTCAAGATACGCCAACTCTTCCGACAAAAGCGAAAGCGCTTCGGAGAACAAACTCTGCTCCGCTTTATCCTCCAACTGCTGATGATCCTTCATCTTGTTGAAAAGGAGTCGGATCAGTCCGCAGAGTTTCTCCGGATCTCGTTCCTTGATGATGGCGTTTGACTGATCGGCGTCAAGCCGATAGGCCTCTTCAAGGATGTCCCCGTGCTGATCGGTAGGAAGGCGTAGAGGTTCTTGAAGATCCTTGAGAACCTTCTTCTGAACCTTCTCGGACATTACGTGGCGAATGGTACCTTTCTTGGCTTGCTCAACAGGCACGAGAACACGGACATCCCCCGAGTAGATGACGAAGAACTCCTGCTGTTTGCCCTCAACTGTGAGGGTTGTCTTTGCCCGGATTTTGCATATTCCCAAAGATGGCTTGACAACAACATCGCCAATCTGAAATGCCATGTGAACTAACTCCCGTGTCTGCCTTCTCCCCAATAGGAAAAGACCAGTCTCATCTCTTGCTATTTCTATGCTGTTTGGGCTTTGGGAGACCCCTCACCCGTATTCCAGATCTCTGTGGCGGCCAGAACCATATCCTCGCTGACCACAAGTTCTTTCACTGTCCTGGAACCAGGGAGCTCATACATGATATCCAGCATCACTCGCTCCATAATGGCTTTCAAGCCTCTGGCACCAGTCTTCCTCTTGAGCGCTTCATCCACAACAGCATTGACAGCTCCATCGGTAAACTGGAGCTTTACCTGCTCCATGTCAAAAAGCTTCTGATACTGTTTCATGAGAGCATTTTTTGGCTCGACCAGAATTCGCTGCAAGGCCTCTCTGTCCAGTTCATCCAGTGCAGTGATAACAGGGAGACGACCGACGAACTCAGGGATCATGCCATACTTGTAGAGGTCTTCCGGCTCTGTGAGATGAAGTATGTTGTCTGTCCCCTTGAGAATGTGCGTGCCTCGAAGTTTGTCGTCCCCAAAGCCGATAATGTTCTTACCCAGCCTGGACTCGACGACCTTGGACAACTCGTTGAATGCTCCGCCACAGATGAAAAGGATATTTGTTGTATCTACTGGGATAAACTCCTGATGGGGATGCTTACGCCCCCCATGTGGAGGCACGTTACAGACGGTTCCTTCAATGATCTTCAGAAGGGCTTGTTGCACACCTTCCCCGGAGACATCTCGGGTAATGGAAACGTTCTGAGTTGTTCGGGCAATCTTGTCGATCTCGTCAATGTAGACGATGCCCTTTTCCGCCTTCTCGATGTTGAAGTCAGTGGCGAGAAGGAGTTTCAGAATGATGTTCTCGACATCCTCACCCACGTAGCCCGCTTCGGTCAGAGTGGTTGCGTCGGCTATGACAAAAGGTACATCCAGAATCCTGGCAAGCGTCTGAGCAATCAACGTCTTGCCGGTTCCTGTCGCGCCGATCAGTAAGATATTGCTCTTCTGAATCTCCACATCATCATTCAGACTCTCATGGTGCAAAACACGTTTGTAGTGATTGTAGACGGCGACGGAGACGGTTTTCTTGGCAAGTTCCTGACCGATGACATATTGATCCAGGATTTGCTTCAGTTCACGAGGACTGGGAAAGTGACTGAGACCTTCCTGAGCATCCCGGTCAAGAATGTCACGACACTGTCTCACACACTCATTGCAGATGTAAACGGCGGGTGAGCTGGAAGAGCGTATGAGTTTGCGCACCTCATGTTGGGCACGCCCACAGAAAGAACAAAACACAACCTTGGAGCGATTGGCCGCCCTGTCTGTCTTTACGGAATCATCTTTTGGCATGTCAGCTCCATCGTGCTCTAGTTGTTGGGAAGCAGGACTACCGCTTGTCTTCCTTATCCTTCTTGGCCTTTAACTGAGGCCGATAAATCTCATCTATGATGCCGTATTCCAAGGCTTCTTCCGGAGACATAAAGTAATCACGCTCCGTGTCCTGGGCAATACGCTCAACAGACTGGCCTGTGTGACCTGCCAAGACCCGATTCAGATTCTCACGGGTCTTGAGGATCTCCCGGGCATGTATGTCAATATCGGTTGCCTGACCACGGAAGCCACCCATCGGCTGATGAATCAGAATTCGGGAGTTGGGAAGGGCATAGCGCTTTCCCTTGGTGCCGGCAGCCAACAGCACGGCAGCCATGCTTGCAGCCAGACCCATGCAGGTCGTGGCGACGTTCGGTTTGATGTACTGCAAGGTGTCATAGATGGCGAGCCCTGCACTGACGGATCCCCCCGGACTGTTGACGTAAAACTGAATATCCTTATCAGGCTCCTCAGCCTGAAGAAACAGCAGTTGGGCGATAACAAGGTTTGCGACATGGTCATCAATGGCGCTGCCAAGAAATACGATCCTATCCTTCAAGAGCCGCGAGTAGATGTCATAGGCACGCTCTCCACGACTCGTCTGTTCCACGACCATCGGAATCAGCATATATTACCTTCTCTCCTGAGGACCGCTCGATGATAAACTGGTCTTGAACTTGGGCACAAATGGGTTGCCCATAGTCCCGTCGTTTACCAAGATGAGACTATGCCTCAGCTTCCTTGGAGGTGCTCTCCGTCTGACTGTCCGGCGTCTCGCTGTCCGGAGTGGTTGCTTCCGAACTAGTGAGAGTGACCTTATCCAGAAGAAACTCGAGGGCTTTGTCCTCGATAAAAAGATCCTTGTAATAGTTGTCCAAGCCTTTGCGAAAAACGTAGTTCGCAAAGCCGTCAGGCTCGTACCCTGATTCGTGTGCCACTTTCTCGAGCCTCTCGTCAAACTCATCGTCAGTAAGGATAAGTGATTCTCTCTCCACAACATCTGCGAGAATGACGGAAAGTCGTGTTTGACGCTCTGCTCTTTCTCTGTTGGCTTTGTCTATCTTTTCTCGGTTCTCACCCAGGGTATCCTGGCTGATTCCGTATCTCTTGAACTGGGACTCCTGCAAAGAACTGAGATACTCAAACCGTGATGTAACCAGAGACTCCGGCATTGGAAACTGATGAAGCTCAAGAAGTTTTCCGATAAGATTCTGCTTGGTCTGCTCGCGATTGCGCTCCTTCATTTGGGCTGCAAGCCTCGTGCGCACGTCATCTTTCAGATCAGCAAGAGTCTCGTAGGGGCCGACATTCTTGGCGAGTTCATCGTTCAGATCGGGAAGTATGACCCGACGAACAGAACGGACTGTCATCACCAGATGACAGGTTTTGCCGCGAACGCTCTCTTGGTGATAGTCGTCTGGAAGGACCACATCAATCTCGACGACCGAGTCAACCTGAGTACCCTTCAGGGCTTCTTCCACACCAGGCAGAGGAAACTCTTCGCCGAGAACAACAAGAACCCAGTCTTTGGTTTCCGCAGCAAACGGCTCCCCGTCAAGCGTTGCCTTCATGTCCACATAAAGCATATCCCCTTTTTCGGAAGGAGCATCCTTAACGGGGTCATGGACAGCATGACGTTCTCGAATGCCTTCAAGTGCCTGAGCGACTTCTGTCTCTGTCACCTCATGACGGGGTTCAGGGACAACGATCGATGAATAATCTGTGACCAATGTGTAGGACGGAATATACTCGAACTCAGCCGTGAACTTCAGCGGCTGATCCTTGTTTTCCCCAGGTTCTTTCTCAATGCCATCAATTTTTGGAATGCCAACAATGCGGATATTCTGCTCTTTGAGGATATCTCTTACGACATCATTGATAATGTCTTGCACCGATTGTTCCCGGACACCCTTGTCAAAACGAAGTCGAACCAGTTCGATGGGCGCTTTGCCTTTGCGGAACCCGGGAAGGGCAGTCTCTGACTGCACTTTGGCGAAGTTCTCGACGACCTTTTCTTCAACCTTGTCGCGAGGCACTTCCACATGAAGGACTTTCTTTGTCTCCGTCAACTGATCTGTTTTTGCTATAGTAACCATCTGTCTCCACCCAAATCTTCGATATTCCGAACCACACACACTCAAAGCGCATCCATCGGTTCTGAGAAATGGATGCCAAGCGACTCGACTCCGCTCTGGTGCGAGAGGCGGGAGTTGAACCCGCATGAGTTTCCTCACTGGATCCTAAGTCCAGCGCGTCTGCCAATTCCGCCACTCTCGCTTGTTTGGCGCCTACACAGTCAAGCGGAAGCGGAAAGTCGGGTCAAAAAATATAGTGAGCCGTGGAGGAATCGAACCTCCAACCCACTGATTAAGAGTCAGTTGCTCTGCCAGTTGAGCTAACGGCCCACCGATTCGAATTTCCGTCCTCCTACGATGATTACAGGCCGGCACGTCAACGATTTCGTTGGCACCAGCCTTGATAACCGTAGAGGATTATTCCATCATGCGATCTCTTTGTCAATAGAGACCGCGTGATAAAACTTGTCAAAGAACGACTCGCATGTCTTTGTTGGATGTTCAGCAGGCTCAAGCCTGCGTGTGCGATATAGATTCCAAGAATCGGCGTCCTGGAGTCCGTGTTCCTGTTTCCGACACCAAGATTTATGAGCACACTTGGCGCGCCTGAGAGGACTCGAACCTCTGGCCCGCTGCTTAGAAGGCAGCTGCTCTATCCACCTGAGCTACAGGCGCACAATCACAACAAAGATATTTTGGTCGGGGTGACTGGACTTGAACCAGCGACCTCCTGCTCCCAAAGCAGGCGCGCTACCAACTGCGCCACACCCCGAGGTGCCTCCAGTGAAGCGCAAAGAATCTAACTCAGTGACAGATCGAATGCAAGCATTTTCGGGAGTGTGAGCCCTCAACAGTCATGTTCTTGATATCTCGTTGGCAGAGGGTAAGGAGAATATCTGAACACAAGAGCAAGGGTTTACTGGCTCCTGGCTCACGAAGCGGACTCTTCACCGCTGATGTTATTCCACTTCACTCCAACCTTCTCGAGGGCATATCCAATCTCTTTCAGATAGTTGCCATAGCTAGTCATCCAATGGAATCCCTTCATCTCAGCAACCAACTCATCACAGTTGCCATCGAGTTTGACATCGATCTGGCTGCGGCAGATGTCAAGGAACGGGTTTGCAAGGATCGTGCCAGAACAACCCACCCAATTGCGAGCAGAAAAATCAGGGATCAGATTGGTGACCTTCTGTCCGATCTTCATCTCGACCTTAGGTGCAGCGCCGTAGTCAGACTCAAAGTGTGTCAGGATGATAGCCCTTTCCACCTTTCTTCCATTCATTTTTCTGGGGGCTGTGCAGTGTGCCAAGGTGATTTGGTTGTCGTGTGGATAGGTCGGATCATTCAGGAAGACGGGCATGCCACAGATGCCTTGCAGGAGGATCCCAGATGGAATGACCACGAAATCCGATTCACAGAACGCCAGGTACCCTTCGTCATTTAGAAGACTCAAAGGGAGACAGGCAGTGGTTTCCGCCAAGGGCATGATGGTTCCCATGCACCACTGAACGGTGATTGCATCACATTGGTACTCTTCAAGAATATCGAGAAACACTTCCTTGAGGACAAATGCATTGACGACAGCATCCAGAGAAGTCCTGAGCGTCACTCCTCTTTGGCTGAGGTAGTCTTTTGCCTCGCGCTGACATGAGGCAACAAGCGCTGCGTTGCTTCGCCCCTTCGCGATAGACTTTCCCAACTGCTCGTAAGAGACGTCCTGAATATCCATCTGCCAAACTTCTCGGGCGAGGTTCGGTGCTTCCGCTCCACCTGCTCCCCAGCCGCCGGAACCACCGATGGCGACAATCCTTCTGCCAAGGGATTTCTTGAGACCGTGAAGCGAGCGAAGTCGCCAGAGGATTTCTGTGTAGTCGTCCACAACAACGTCTCTGGTCTGCAGACCCGTCTGAGCGAACTGATCCACAGTCTTTCGAAGAAAAATGGGGTGAGCGACCTCATACCACAGATAGACAGGTCCCGTGTTGTGACGCAGATACATCAGATTCCATTTATCCCTCCGAACCAGTGCGTCAAGAACACCTGCATGATTTCCTGCGGCATATATGAGAAGGACATCATGGTCGCCTGACGCCACTCGGGCAGCTTGTTCGGGCGTCTCGACCTCTTCGAGATTGAGCAGTTCGATTGGAAACTCTGCACACGCAAGGAGCCTGACAAGTTCCTTGGAGATTCTCTCTTTTTCCTGAACAACGTGTTCACGTGTCTGAATTCCACCCCAGGATCGCCAACTTACCGCCTCACGACGCTGGGGAATCTCGAAAACAAGAACAGGGCGAACCTTAAGCGTCGCAATCATTGGATGCACTTGCCTGGAGTTTGGCGTGACAAGTTTCTCACCCGCCCGCAACGTGGACAGGGCACACCCGCCAAGAGCCAGGGTTCCCATCCCCGCGATGAACTCCCGCCGTGTGACCGAAGTGCATGAGTGTTCGGGATGAGGCACACAGAGGCAATGCTGTCTACATGGATGAACCGTTTTTAGGGCCATAGTATTGAAAGATTCCTTTCTTATTCTTGTTGTCAAGACAGAACACTGAAAAGATCACTCAAACACGTATTCTTTCTTGAAGAACTACTGGTTTGCGGGGAAATCCTCCGTAATCTGCCGTGATTGGCTGGAATGCGAATCCCCCTGTGATGACAGGGGAATTTGAAACCGAAAGACTGTTCCTTCCTTCTCAGAACTTGTGAAGGATACTTTTCCCCCCAAGAGTTGTTCTCCCAAAAGCTTCATGGAGAATGTACCAAGTCCACGTCCAACCTCTCGATGAGTCGTGAAGTGGCGTTGAAAGACTCTGATCGCCAGAGGACTGGGTATCGGTTTCTGATTCCAGAGACAGAAGGTAACGGAGTCCGTATGAGGCTCAAGCCATGATCGGATCGTTCCTCCTTCATCCGTTGCTTCAAAGGCATTTGTCAGCATATTGATCAGTACCCTCAAGACGAGGGAGAAATCAGTTGAGAATTGGACATCAGCCACGGGGTCTTCCATTGTCCAGGAGCGGTTCCTGGAGCAGGGATGTTCGTTGATGACTGTTCTCGCCTCCTGAAGCAGTTCACTCAGCATGAAGGTCTCAACTGTCAGTTCATACTCTCCGAACTCCTTGTGAAGAAGTATCTTCTGAAGGGATATCTCATGTGCAAGCCTGGTTGCCATCTGACGGATTCTGTGAGCCAGGAGAGGCATTCGTTGCTCATCTGCAAATCGCAGAATCTCAGAAGCGCCCTCAAGGGCGGTCACAAGATTTCCGATGTCGTGCAGGAAAATTCGTTCCATGGCTGCCCATTGTTGAACTGAGGTTACATCCTGGATGAAGACAAGGATGAATGACGACGATCCAATGCGCAGGCGACAGGCTTTGACGCGAAAACATAGTTCTTGTGATGCTCCATCGCGTTTGATGCAGACGGTGCAGAGTTCCTCAACCGGAGTCGGGCTCTCTTTCGAGGTGACGATTGCTACAGCAGCTCCGCAGGATTGACAGAACTTCGAGGTACCACAGCCAGCGGGCATCTCCGTTGCGTGAATGCATCCCAGCGATTCTCCTGGACGAAGACCCAAGACAGAGTCTGGGTCATCAATTCCCAGTGCTTCCAAGTAGGCATCATTGACCAGGAGAATCTGGCGGTGTATGTTCAGGACGGCGACGAGGCCACTGGCTACATCGAGAAGACATTTCACGAATTCACTCTCGCAGACCTTAATTAAGTCAGACTTGATCTCGGAAGCAGATGCTCTTTCGGGTGTGGCAAAGTATGTCTTCATCATGGTTGGGCGTCTCCTTCGCCCCGCTTCATCCCGGCCTGGAATCCCTGAACAAGCCTCTCTGAAAACCCTGATTGTGATATCCGAAAGCTACCCTAATCAGATTACCAAAATGCTTAACAGAGAGCAATCACAGTTTGCCAAATGTTTGAGTTGATCCCAGATGGATATTCTGCGGATAATCCTGCCGGAGGAAGTGTACGGTGAGCATTGTTGTACGGCTGACGCTCAATGGTAGGGAAGTTCAGGCTCAAGAAGGCGAAACCATACTCTCTGTGGCAGGCCGCTCTGGTATCTCCATTCCTACACTCTGCTTTCTGGAAGGCAGAAGTCGCCTTGAGTCCTGTGGCGTATGCGTTGTTGAGGTGGAAGGCCAGTCGAGTCTCGTTCCATCTTGTGCCTTTCGGGTTACTGACGCCATGGTTGTCAGGACAGACACTCCAACCGTTGTCGAAGCGCGGCGGAAGGCTCTTGAACTACTGCTGTCTGATCATGTCGGGGACTGTTGTGCCCCGTGTGAGTTAGCCTGCCCTGCGGGGATAGATATCCCTGGGTTCATCCGCCTGATCGTTCGGTCGCAGTTCCAGGAAGCTTTGGCAGTCATCAAACGCCGGACTGCCTTCCCGGGAATACTGGGTCGAATATGCCCCAGGTACTGCGAGAAGGCCTGTCGAAGAGGTCAGTATGATGAAAGTGTTTCGATTTGTGCTCTGAAGAGATTTCCAACAGACTGGTGCAAAGCCGAGGGGGAGAGTGTCCCTGTGTCCGCTGCTCCTTCCGGGAAAACGGTCTGCATTATCGGTGGTGGATTTGCTGGGCTTTCTGTAGCGTGGTTTCTGATGCGAGAGGGTCATCAGTGTCACATCTACGAGCGTGAGACTGTTCTGGGAGGGGCAGTACAGCGGTACATTCCTGAGTTCCGGTTGCCAGCCGATGGGGTCACCTGTGAAATTGACGCTCTCATCGCGATGGGACTGCAAACTCATATGGGAAGCGAAATAGCCACGGCAGCGCAACTCAATGAGCTGAGCGCCCAATATGATGTCGTATGTCTTGCCACAGGAGCACCATGCGAAACTCGTGCTGGTTTTCCAGGCGAGGACTTATGTCTCAAGTCACGTGCTTACTTGTCAGCGTTGAAGATGGAGACTGTTTCCGACCTGAGAGACACGGCCATTGTCTGCGGTCATGGTCCCGCCTCGATGGATGTATGCCGAGCATTGGTGCGTCAGGGATACTCGAATGTCGTTTTCCTACAGAAACCCTCTCCGGGAGCCGGACGCTTCTTCGTGGATCAGATGAATGATGCGGTGGAGGAAGGGGTGACCGTTATTCCGAACTGCTCCGTTCGAGAAGTCCAGCGTGATCTGGATGGCCTGGTAATCAGGTTTGCGCAGGACGCAGGAGAAGAGAAGTCAATCAAGGGAAGTGTCGTCATTCACGCAGGGGGTATTGAGAATGATCTTGGGGGATTGAGTCAACTCGGTCTTGAAACGACAGATGCAGGAGTCAAGGTGAATCGGATTACTTTTCAGACTAATCTCGAAGGAGTGTTTGCATCGGGCTCGGTTGTGCGGCCAGGGAGACATTTGGCTCAGGTTGCTCAGGAATCACGCCTTGTGGCCAGGGCGATCTCCCGATACCTTTCCGGAAAGCCAACCGTTAAGGAAAGAACGGTCAACGTCCGAATGACGAAGATGGACGACGAGGAGAAGAGGGCACTCTGGGATGGTCGGGAATGCCAGAGCAGGGTTCGGACCAGGAAGAAGACTTCTTCCGAGGCGAGAAACAAGTGGACTGAGTGTGACGAGGGTTTTTTGGAGAGTGATGCGGTCGCTGAGGCAAGTCGCTGCCTGGACTGTGATTGCGCTGCCAAGGATGACTGCCTTCTCAGGACTCACGCAACTGAATATGAGGCATCACCCCGCGTCTATCATGGTCAGAAGCCGAAGTTCTCGCGAGAGTCGAGCCA
>JAKQFZ010000233.1 GCA_029558215.1 Candidatus Omnitrophota bacterium | reverse complement strand
ACAAGAGTCGAGAATCGAGCATGAAGCACACCTCCGAGATCAAGGATGACTTACCCATGAGCATAGGGGCAACCTGCAAATCCTGCAAGCATCCGACAGTAGGAAGCATTTGCTTTGACGACTCTGTCCGACTAGAATCATATCGTTTGTGAAGATACTACTTTGGAGTGTACCCATGTCGGTCTTGTCTGCCGGTCTCCTTCTGTTCCTCGTTTTGGATCCAGTGGGGAATGTTCCCCTGTTTCTCATTGTGCTCAAGAAAACGCCCAAGAACAGACACGGAAAAGTAATTCTCCGTGAGCTCTTGATCGCGTTTGCGATTTTGGTGCTCTTTTTGTTTCTGGGACGCTATCTCCTGACGATCCTGCAAATCTCTCAATGCTCCCTGAGCATTGCCGGGGGAATTATACTGTTTCTGATTGCCCTGAAGATGATTTTCGCCTCGGTTGAAGGGATGTTCACCGGAGATCCACAGGATGCGGAGCCGTTCATTGTTCCCCTTGCGGTTCCCTTGATTGCCGGACCGTCTGCCATGACGACCGTCCTGCTTCTGATGGCGCGGGAACCTTCCCGCTGGCTGGAATGGTTGCTGGCGCTTGTGCTGGCTTGGGGGCTCTCCGGACTTATTTTGATGGGTTCTGCTACGCTGAGCCGGATTCTGGGACGAAGAGCATTGGCCGCCGCCGAAAGACTCTTGGGAATGCTTCTGACCACCGTTGCCGTTGAGATGTTTCTCACCGGCTTGAGGCAGGCTTTTCCACAATAGGATGTTGCTCTGGCAGAGACTCTTTACAGATGCTGTGTCTCTGAGTTCAGGTGGATTTGGGGCCAGGAGCCGAGAAAAGCGGCTTTTTGGCCATAAAAGCTTGACATTCAGTTCCCTTTTCCCGTATCTTTCTCCTAAGTTCAGAGCCCTCTGTTCCAGAGGGTCAACGCAGAGGAGTCGTTAAATTCGGTCTACAATGAGATTCATCATTGAGAAAATCCGTTTACTTCATCTGCGGAAACGCTCTGTGGTTTTCGTTGCCACGCTTTCCCTTTTGACGGGTCTGATAGTGTTTCTGTCGGTGCACTGGACGAAAGATCTGTTCGAGCCGGTCTCAGATGGCTCCACTGCGGTCGAGGAATTCGCCTATCTGGATGAGACGATCCCCCCTGAACTGCTCCCCCGAACCGAGGAAGATGACGACAAAGATGAGATCGAAAGAAATCTCATTCGCTATACGATCCAGAAGGGCGATACACTTTCTGACATTGCCCGCCGATATGGCGTCTCTGTTGCCACACTGCATGCCGCCAATGTGAATCTCTCCGCCAAACAGATGAAGCCAGGAGATCTTATCAACGTGCCTCCTTGTGACGGCGTGATGGTGAAGGTGGGTCGAGGCGAAAATCTCTGGACGATTTGCCGTCGTCACAGCGCCGATTTGGAAGCAACACTTGCCTTCAACGAAATATCCAACGTGAAGAACATTCGTCCGGGAGATAATCTCTTTCTGCCCGGCGGCAAAATGCCCGTCATCTCGACTTCTGAGAAGACCTACGTTGCCTCGGCAAAGAACCGTGCGCCTGTCGCTCCTCTCGGTGGTCTGGCCTTTGTCTTTCC
>JAKQFZ010001242.1 GCA_029558215.1 Candidatus Omnitrophota bacterium | reverse complement strand
GGCTGCGGCATTGACGTTCTTTAACGACCCAGTGGACAGATCATCGATAACGACCACTTCATGGCCGTCTTCGATCAACCTGTCCACTAAATGTGAGCCGATAAATCCGGCACCGCCAGTTACAAGGTAATGCACTTATCTCCTTAAAGGTCTGCCGAACTGATCGCAAACGGTTCTGATTGATTCACAACCCAATCAACCGGCGTAATCGTGATTGATCGCTTGGCCGAATTCCATCACTGGGAAGAGTTCGAGTGGCCATCTAAGGGTCGATGGCTGGTTCTGTAATCGTGATTGTCGGCGTTGAAGCCAAAGTCGGGGTTGGGGTCATTGGCCCAGTTGCAGGAGCGAACGTCGGCGTTGGATTTGTCGCTGGCATCACTCCACCAACACTTCCATCCGGTGCAATTGTTCCAATGGGCATTCCCATATACTGAACGCCAGTCTGAGATGATGGAACGATCCAGTTGCCGATGGTGATTTCAATAGAGCCGGTAGCCCCAGAAGTGAAGACTTCTTCTGTTACCTCACAATGAGCGAGTGCCGACTCCACAACCTCATCTTTGAGTTCAGCAGACCCGTAAAATCCACTGTCAAAGACTTGGCTCAGTATTTCTTTCAGCTTTGCTATGTTTATTCTTAGGCGCAACATTCCCTTGTCCAGTAACAGATGAAGTAGACCTGACCATCCTTGTCCCCAAGTACAGCACCAACTGCATCTTCGGACTTAATCAGAGTCAGGTCTGAGATAATTTCCAAGCGATCGTACTGCTTCGATCCTGTGCCTCGTTCGGTGTTGAACGAAGGAAGCAGTACCCAGATGTGGTCAAACGCCGCCCGGCCCGAAAGCTCAGGCAATGCGTCAAGCCGTTCAATCTGGTCGATGGTCTTCTGGCTTGCATGTGGTTTGACGAAGCACCACGGGTGAAGAACGGGAGCATATTCTTTCTCCTGAGCCGTCACCTTTTGAGACCACAAGGACATCTCGACATAAACCCTGCCCGAATCGTAGATAGCCCCCATCATCTTCGCCAGAATGGCGGCTACACTGGTCATGGAAACCTTGTTGAATCCCATGTAGTGTTCAGACTTGCTTTTCAA
>JAKQFZ010000225.1 GCA_029558215.1 Candidatus Omnitrophota bacterium | reverse complement strand
GTGACGGAGCAGATGCTCTACCAGATGCTTGATTCAGGCTATGCCCGTCGATGCTTCTTTGGTTACCTTAGGGGAGCCCGAAAGAACCTGACCCTGACGGCAGAGCAAGTGTATGAAATGACCACAGCAAACCAGAGTAGTACGTTCCTGGATGACTTTTCTGACAAGCTAGAGAACCTGGCTGACATCATCAACGTGAACAAGCGCCTGCGCATGGATCGGGATACCAGCATCCTCCTGATCGAGTACAAGCTTGCGTGCGAGAAGCGGGCTTCGACCTTTGCTGAACACGAAGAGATGCGCAAGGCTGAACTGAGTCATCGTTACTTCAAGGCACTCAAACTGGCTGGCGCTTACGCCTTCATCGACAACTCCATCGAGCTAACACCTGCCCACCTGTACAACGCCATCAAGTTGACTGAGGAATCCGGCAGAGCCTTCGAACAGATGCTCACCCGGGATCGTCCGTATGTGAAGCTGGCCAAGTACATTGCCAACATCCGTAAGGAAGTGACACAGGCAGACTTGGTGGAGGATCTCCCCTTCTATCGTGGTGGTGTATCTCAGAAGAACGAGATGCTGAACCTGGCGATCGCTTACGGGTACAAGAACAACATCATCATCAAGAAGTCTTTCTCAGACGGTATCGAGTTCCTTCGGGGTGAGACGTTGGAAGAGACAGATCTGAACAAGATGCTGGTGTCCTACAGTACCGACATCGTGAGTGATTACCAGAACGAAACGGCTCCATGGGACAAGCTTCACAAGCTCACCCAAGCGAACGGGATGCATTGGGTCAACCATCACCTCACCGGAGGTTACCGGAATGAAGACAACGCTATACCTGGCTTCAATCTGGTAGTGGTGGATGTGGATGGCGGGGTTTCGATGCACACTGCTCAGCTGCTGCTCAAGGGGTACAAGTACCTGATGTACACCACGAAGCGGCATACCGATGAAGAGAATCGCTTCCGGATCATCTTCCCGACCAACTACAAGCTCGAGCTGGATGCCAAGGACTTCAAGGAGTTCATGGGCAACATCTACGAGTGGTTGCCATTCGAGGCAGACG
>JAKQFZ010000219.1 GCA_029558215.1 Candidatus Omnitrophota bacterium | reverse complement strand
CGCCTGAGTCTTTGTAGGCAGGGTAGGAGGAGAGATAAGCTATCATGTGTCCACCTCGTGTCCAGTTCTGGACTTCCATCCCATCTGATAGCGGGATCCATCTTGACCTGTCACCACGAAGCGCGCCTCAACAGGGAAGATTCTAGAGTCAATCGGAACCTTTGCATAGGGATTCTGTACATACCACCCTTGAAGTTTCCTGCAATTCTCTGACTCGATGAACAGATCACGAAACACCAGGGTGCCGCTTACTGTCCGGTGCCGTATCTCCGGGCCAAAGTAATGGATCCCCGACATGTCTATCCGTTGGTCGACAACTGTCCCGGTCTGAGTATCAACGGTCACAGTTTCTCGACCAAACCATGCTTCCACGATTTCCTCAGCAGAGTAGGTCTTGTCCTCAAGATAGATGGCTATCACGTAGGGATGTGTTGACTGGCGTATCGTTTTGTGCTGTCGCGCCTTCTCGCGCAATGGTCGCTTCAGTTTTCCCGAATCAACCCATGATGTAGTCGATGGTCCTACTGTGGCTACTCCCCCGTGCCCTCTTGACCAAAGAATGCCCAGATGAACAACGTTTCCTCGCGCATCCTGATAGTGAAGGTCCCCTTGCGGGTCGGACTGAAGCCATTTCATGACGCGTTCTTCAAAGTTCCACGCATCGACCCTGGAGACCAACTGCACTTTCTTGATCTGTACAACTACGGACGGCTCCTCAATACGGTTCAACAGCCACTGTACTTCGCAAAGCCAACCCTCCGCGATGCGCTCCTCCTCAGGGATCACAAAAGCTCTCGCTTCTATCGCGATCTTACTCTCGCCAAGCTCCAACAGGAAATCAGGCCGGTCGCCAAGGAATTCGGGTTCCGCCTCTATCTTGCCGATCCCACCCAGCCATAAATAAAGCATGATTTGAAACCAAGCACTTTTGTACTGACCATGGTCTGTGCTTAGCAACCGCGACCGCCATTCCTTTGCCACCGTCTTTGGTAGTGTCTCAAAGACGCGTTCTATCTCGCGTCTTTCCCCAGCCAGGCGTGGCGAGCGAGCCAATCGAACGATGTCTGGAACTGTACAATCGGATTCGTCAACGAAAGTCAGGTAAAGACGCTTGATCTCTTCACAATCAAACAGCATGTCATGCTCCGGCAACAATAGTGACCTAG
>JAKQFZ010000217.1 GCA_029558215.1 Candidatus Omnitrophota bacterium | reverse complement strand
ATTGCCATCTGTTAGACATGCTCATCTATTATTCTTTCCATGCTCGTTCAGCGGATGTGGAAGAAATGATCCAGAGAAGGCTGGAGGAGCGGAGTGGCCATCAGGAGCACCAGGATGGGTTATGGCCAGCGATGTTCTGCTTGGGTGAGTTGTATGGGCAGATGCTTCGAAAGCGTTAGGATGGGCGTGAAAGACGTCTCAGTGCGTTGGGCGAAGGCAAGTCGGCCGCGCTAACCGATCATTCAGCCAAACCCCAAATCGTCTTAAGCCCCTCGATCCAATCGCACATGGCTTGCCTGGCAGTATCTTTGTCGCTAAGCTCCTTCTCTTGATGCGCTATGTACTCGTTGCGGAATGAGTAGATCTCATCAACGCGGTCCAGAAGGTCCGTTTTCGCTGGGGCTTCGAAGTTTGTCTTGATTGCGTTGAATATCCCTCCAGGAGGTACTTTGGGGCTCTTTGCGTATTCAAAGCACCATTTCAGCAGCCCAATGGGCATTAAGCCATCATTCTCAAGCAGAGTCCGGCGCAGGTTGACAGCTTGCCGCTTATGAAAGCTCTCGTCCCTTGGATGCAGGACACTCAAATCTGGTTCAAAGAACCTCTGCCTCTTGTTGGGATCATCGGGAATTGCGTCTTTAAGAGTTGAGATGATGTACCCTTTAGCGGCATCATCTACTGCACCAAGAAGTGTAGCGAAGACCGGTGCATAGGAGACCCCTTTCTTATTCTCTAAGAATTTGAAGAGAACTATCGCCTCCTGCACACCCTTCTTGGCTTTCAAAGGCAAGCGGTCGTAGTCCGCCTCATTGATGAATTCATCGAGTGCGATCGTCTCCAGGTTGCCTTTCTCCATGCTGAGAGGTGCCTCAATCTTCTCACGGATGAGGTTCTGCTTGGCAGGTTCGCATAGCGCAAAGAGCACGTCCAGATGGTTATCGTCGATTTGCGGGAAGATCTCCTGGGGGACATAGAGATATTCCCATTTGATTCCGCTATCTGAAGCAGCATTGCACCAGGCCATGGCGGCTCGGATCTTGAGTGGTACATCGATATCCACACGGCCCTTAGTCTCAAGCATAACCTGGCTGCCATCCTCTTTCCAGATCACGAAGTCGGGGGTGTAGTGAGCCAGCCTGCCGGTATGGGTCTGATAATCGATCCTGATCGCCTCCGGCCCAGCATTCTTGAAGAAGCTCTTGACATCCGGAGTGCGGTCAAGGAACTGAGCCATATCCCTTTCAAAAGCATTGGTGCAGGGCACTAAGTTGAAGACGGTCTTGGCTGCCTCAATGGCAGGATGGCGCTCGGAGTGGTTAGCCTGATAAGGCTTCCACTGAACCACCGATTTACCGCTGCCAATTGCCCGCTCTTCCAGCTTGATTGTGCTCCTGCTCAAGATGAGTGGCACGAAAACGCCCCGGATGTGCTCTCTGACATCATGATCTGCCAGGCGGTTGATGAGGCGCTGGTCGAAGAGAGATACCCTCTCACCGAAGAGCATGTCTGTCAAGAATATCTCCAGCAGAGGAGCCAGGGAAGAGTGAAGTCCGTGCAGGCCGGTGATATTCTCCAGCTCGCTGCGGTAGAAGGATATGGCTCCGACTCCGCTTTCAAGAAGGGGCAGCTTGATGTTCATCTCCTCCACGATCTCGTTGGTTATGAGATGCCTTCCTTCGTAATGGATCTCGTCTGAAGACTGCTCTTTGAGTTTCAGGGGCTTGAGAGCAGAGAACTGCTTCTTCACGTCATCGATGTTGAGTCCTTCCAGCTTGGGAATGCGGGTGTAGGATGGTGAGATGGTGGGGATCAGCATATCCAAATGATTCAGATCCTTGTGTTCTCCATCGGGGAAGATGCTCACTGTGATCTTGGGGACCTTCTCCACGTCCACCACCGTGGGGTAGACGCCCTCCTCACCAAGCTGGTCCTCATACAACTGCACAAAAGCTCGGTGCTCGACAACGGTCAGGATCTCATAAGGGCCGCCGGGGTAGGTCATGCGCCGCAGACCTCTGCCTAAAGTCTGCTCAGGAAGGATGTTTGCGGTAGCGGTAAAGGGTCTGAGTGGGACAATGGTGGTAACATTGCGCACGTCCCAGCCCTCCCGTAGCATCAGCACGGAGACGATGCATTGATAGGGGCTGGTTCCCAGGTCAAGTTCCCTGGAGAGCTTTCTTAATTCCCGCAGGTCTTCGTCTTTGATATCCTTCTCGCTCTCTTCGAATACCGGGATGCCGGTCTTCTTTCCGCTCATCCACTTGATCTTGCCTTTCAGTCGAGTGTGGAGGTTGATGGTCCGATTATTGAGTTCCGAGTACAATGGATCTTGATTCAACCTGCGAGCGATCTGATCTGCAGCCTCGGTATTCTCAGCCATGATGAATAGCAGAGCTTTCTTGCCGCTCTTCTCCCACTCCTGCTTGGAGAGACGCCAACGCTCATAT
>JAKQFZ010000191.1 GCA_029558215.1 Candidatus Omnitrophota bacterium | reverse complement strand
CGGCAGCGAAGAGTCTCTCTGTGCCCTTGCAGACAGGATTCGGACTGTAAGAGAGATTCCTCACTACGCGCGAAGACTGAGCCTGCCCTGAGTCCTTCGGCGTTGCTCAGGATAGACTCCGACGAAGGGTTCGGAATGACGGTTCACTTCATCCCTCGCATAACTGAGCCAGTACGTGATCGCAACGATTTGCGTTGCCAGCGACCCGTCTTGCATGCTAACCTCACTCTCGTTCGCTAAACAAACTCCTGAATATGAGGACATATACGTGATCAAGAAGATAGCAGTTGCCGTTGGTCTGTCCCTTTGGGTCATCTCGGCGTGTCTGGCGGATGGTGGAACTCTGACTTTTACCGATCAGGGGACGCCTGGCAGAAGCAAGCCGGCGGCGGGATACAACTGGTCAACTTCAACAACCGTAAAGGCATCTGTCCGATTGCCTGTTGCTGCTCCAGTTGCAGATACGACGGACTCCTTTGTTCTCTCTGATGAACCACAATCTGTTTTTGTGCTTTCTGATATGAACGTCATGGTTTCAGAAGGCAGTCCCCGGAGAGTTTTTTCTGATCTCAATGGCGATAAGGAGTGTCAGGCTGAGGAAATGGGATTCTCCCCTAGGGATAACGCCGACGAGATGAGAATTCCCTTGAATCTGGGAGTGACTGCAAGCGACGAACGCATTGTTGATACAACCGTCTACATCTACACCAGTTCCCGCTACTGCAGTCTGACGGTTTTCGCAGTTGCGGGGCACTATGAAGGGGAGATCGAACTGGCTGGCAACACCTATCCAGCTCGGTTGGACTTTGCCAATCCAATGTCCAAGCCCAGTAAAGGTCTTGTCTCACTTGACTGCGATGCGGATGGGGAATTTGCGTCGAGCATTGACCTCTGGTTCGATCCGGAATTTGGTGTTGTCTTCGACGGCGTCTTCTATGAGTCCTCATTGACTTGTCGTGATGCGACTGCTGAAATCCGTCTTGTTTCAACCGATGAATCAATGGGCACACTTTCCCTCAAAGGCGAGGGCATTGTCTGGGCATCCGTTCGAAATGCTCTGGAGCGTCCGCTTTTCCTGCCACGCCGAGACAGTTTCCTCTATCGAATGCCTGTTGGCGACTACAAGATTCTCGCCTGTCTCCTGAACGATCGCTCCGAGCCCCCCAACGCGTTCCAGCTTAACGTTCCGTCCTACGATCTCCCAGGGTTTCAGATTCCTGCGGATGCGACACACGAACTCGCCCTTGGTGGACCGTTGAGCCAGAATATCGTTATCGAATCAAAGCCTCTTCTGAATCTGGTCTTTCTCGATAACAAGGGTCTGAAAAACGGCGCCGGTTTTGTCTATGACTTGGGAGAACGAGGCGCTGAGCCGAGATACCAGATCAAGAATCGCCGAGGCGATGTTGTTGCGAAAGGCAAGTTCGAGTTTGGTTGAGGTGGCACATGTCGGGCTTCCGTGCGAATGCCCATCCTTTCCTATGGCAACTACTCAGTTGCGACTGACGCTACGGCGTCCGATTTCGTCAAAACAGAGAGTACAGTTTTCTCATACTTCTCCTGTGCACCGCTCTATTGTCTGATTGTTCTTCTTCTCCTGTTCCTCCTAGGCAGGAGCTTCTTCAGCGCGAAAACAATGCCTTTTTCCTGGCATCGGCTTTGGGTGTTTCTTCCGGGTGCTGTAGGAGTGGCTTGTCCGTACCTCTTCAGAGTTTTCGCGCAAGACGACAACTCTGGCAGTATCACGGCGATGCCCCTCCTGATTGCCACTGTCTCCCCGCTGATCATCAGCACACTGCGAGTGAGAGGTCGTCTTCTCTCCACGTTGCTGGTGTTGGTGGGGGCAATGTTGACTGTGGGCATTGCCTTGAGCATCATGGAGCCAAGCGTGCTTGCCTCGCTCTGGCAAATACTCATGATTTCTGCGATGTACGGTGCGGTAATGGGAGTGCATGCCGTCATCCTTTGTGTTGTCATGCACTACAGATACACCAGAAAGCGTCTCGTCATCGCCTATGTTCTGGGTTCTGTGCTTCCAACTTTCTTTTTGATCGTTCTTCTCATGTGGGAAGCCCCAAAGAATTTTGTCATGTGGGTGTCGGTTCTTTTCCTGCTCGCTCCTCTCCCGCTTACCATGCTCATTGCTCTGAACTCTTGGGTCAGAGCCATCATGACAGGTGAGCTGTTTCTGAAATCGGAACGAGTCGAAGTACCGACCGCTGAACCAGAATCCTGACAAGCCGATTTGGCTGAAAGATATCAATACCGAAAGCCCCAGAGAACTTGACAGTTCCTGGGGCTTTTCTTTCGTCTAAAAACAGAATCGGTCTCTTTAGGATGATCCGCTACTTTGAGGCTTCGTCATAGTCGAAAACTGGCCGATACCAGATATTCCGGAACCGCACCAGGTCACCGTGATCCTGAAGTTTCAGTGGTCCCACGGTTGGCTGAGGAGTATAGGGAGCGATCGCTCTGTGGGTCGTTGGTCCGAACAACTCGGTGTCATGGTGCACAAGGACGCCATTGTGCAGAACCGTCACCCGTGCCGGCTTCACCAGTTTGTCTCCCTCAAATCGGGGACCATGCCAGATGATGTCGTACGTTTGCCACTCACCGGGTTTGCGACAGGCATTCACCAACGGCGGAAACTCACCATAAACTGAGGCGGTCATCCCGTCCGCATAGGATAGATTCTCGTAGCAGTCGAGAATCTGAATCTCGTAACGTCCCA
>JAKQFZ010000189.1 GCA_029558215.1 Candidatus Omnitrophota bacterium | reverse complement strand
CGTTTTCTTCGAAGATGTACTTGGCCGGAATATCGGAGCCGGAGAACTTCACCAGTTTGTCACGGGTAGGAGACTGGAGCATCTGGAGCACCAGGGCGGGGAAGTTCTTGTTCGCAAGGAAGGTATTGGCAACGCCAGTGCGATATGCCTTGATGGCCTCCATGCCCTTCGGGAAAACCCTGAAACTGAACTTCTTATTGATGAGTGCGTAGATGTTGCCGACAATACCTTCACGGGTCTGCTCGCCGTTGAAATAAAGGCTGAAGGAGCCGTTGACAAGCCGGTTGCCCCACTTGTTTATCAACTGCTTGGCAGCCAGCTCGCTTTCTTTCTCGATTGACTCCTGATAGTGGCTCTTAGCAACGTTGTGGTTGGCAATCAGGTCGATGAATTTTGTGCGAGCCTCGCTGGAGAGCACCTCGTCCGGAATGATATGGATGGAGTTGAGGAATTCCGAAGAGAAGTCTTTTACGCGGTTCTCGAAGGCCCGGCGCTCCTCTTCCGTTACAGCCAGATAGATGGCTACGTGAAGAGTGTTCGGTTTCTCCGAGGTGTATTTATTCAGCTTGGCGCGAACGACGGATTCCTGGTCTGAGCAGGAGAATAACTGCGGCTCGCACTTGCGGATAAGGTAGTCGCCTACGGTAAAGAGTTTGGTAATATTCGTCTTGGCGGCAAAGTTGTAACCCAGGAAGTCGTTGGCAGTCTTGAACTGGGCGGCCACTTTCTCTTTCTCCTTGGCAATCTCTGCCGGGTTGAGGGAACTGACGGAAATCTTGAACTCACCGAATACGTCGCGGGCAATGATCTGGTTGGTGTCCAGGAAGCGCAGGATGTCATCCATCTTAGGCTCCAGTCGGTCATAGGCAAAGAGACCACGGATACTCTTCTCGTTGGGCGAGATACGTGCGATGATGTCCGTACTCTTGGTGGCGAACTGGGTGGAAAGGGTGTTCAACAGGAGGATACCTTTATACACACGCACGTAGTCGTCACCGGCTTCCTGTACCCGATGGATATGGTTCTGGTAGTTCGATGTGAAAGCGCCACACAGCGGATTGGCGGCGAAACTGTCGAGGAAGAAGTCCCAGAGCCATTCCGCAGTGAGGAGGCCGCGCAGTTCATAGACGGATTCGTCGGTGATGAACTTGCGGAAGCCCTTCTTATCGTCGTTCATGAAGTTTACGACGGAACGGTTGGCGGAACCAACATAGTCGGAGAGTTTCGAGCAGAGGAAGGCGCTGTAGGGGTGCATCGGGAAGAGTTCCAGGATGCTCTTGCGCTCATCCTCAACGCCACCTTCGCACAGGTAATCTATGAGTTCGTTCAGCTTGACCGTGCGGTTGTAACGAAGCTGAGCGTAATCATCGTCACCCTGAATGTCGAAGGTGTGGCGCATAACCTTGTACGTGGAAACCTCATCCATCATATAGCGGATGGTGTAGAAGCGGTCGTTCATCGTCTTGACATCCTCGCGCTTACTGCCAGAGGTTACCTGGTCTTCCACGCGGTGGGAAATCAGGAAGAGGAAGAGATTGCAACTCTGCGACTTCTCGGCGATATTCTGGAGCACGTTGATGCGGTCGCTGCCG
>JAKQFZ010000171.1 GCA_029558215.1 Candidatus Omnitrophota bacterium | reverse complement strand
CGTCCGCCTGCACCACCATGACCCGAGGATGAAAGTCAATGACGTTCGCGTCGTTGTTGGCGAAACTGCCGATAGAATCATCTATGTGCCAGACCACTACGCCTCGATCCTCAATACCCAGAGGATGGGTCGAGTCGAAGATATATGTGCTGTAGGAAAAAGGTACTGCACCCGCATTGGGTTTGTTGACCTTGTACTCACAAAGGAAATACTCCGGGAATCCTGTTGAACGCGGTCGCCAAAAATGAAAACACTGAGGAAGAAGATCGGGGGGCGTCGCGATGGCATCAAGATTGTAGATCCCTGATGTATCAAGTCTCTGAATCTTGTTGTTGAGCCAGCCCAGTTGATACTTCGACCAAGAGGATAGATGCGCCGGTGACGTGCCGGGATACTCGATGTTGTTGTACGCGATTCCCAGCCAGGAACCACTGCCCATCAGTCCCCATTCACCGATACCTTCACTGCTATTGTCCACGTCATAGAGATCGGGAAGTCCGAACAGATGTCCCATCTCATGAACGATCCCACCAATGTCGCCAACGGTAATACCAAGTGCAAAAAGATTCCAGTCAATGTAGAAACCCAATTCTGGAACAAGGATCGCTTCATTGACGACAACACCGTCATTGGTCGCCAGAGGAATGCCAAAGTCAAACATCACCGTCGGCGGATCTGAAGCCAGTCCTGAGGCCTGTGAAGCAAGTCCCGCGTGGATCACGATGAGCATGTCAACATTACCATCGTCATCCGTTGAACCGTCATAGCGTGAGATACCGTCCGGCCCGTCATTGTCGAACTTGGACAGATCCATGAAGGCATCCACGTCGTTCAAAGCCTGCGCGATCATACCGGCAGCTTCAGCACCGCTGACCGCCCCATTGTTGTCCGCGTCAAAGACGATATTGGTAGGTCCCCAAATCTCTCCTTCAAATTGAAGCATCCCGTGGGAATTCTCGAGATAGTAGTCACGAACACTGCCCGCACGCCCTGTTGAGGGGTTATTGTAACGGCCTTCGGAGAAAAGCCTCTCGCGGTGAACCTGGATCGTAGTGACAAAGGCCTCTGGCCCCCCAACGTCATTCACCATCAAGACCAACGCCCGAACGTTCCCCTGCAGAGGATCAGGCTGAGGCAGGGTGCTCTGCCTGAGTGCCGGAGCCATCGAGAAGGCATTCCTTCCCCGATAGTTGTTAAAGTTCGCACCGACACCATCCCGAAGAGTGAGAAGATTCTCCGGTGTTGAAACACCGGGTCTCACAGAAAGGGCTTCCGACAGTTGCGGGGAAACCAACAGGGCTGTCACCAAGACCGCCAGCGTTACGCCAATACAGCGAAACAAACCCCGGAACGGATACCGAAAGGGCATTCTATTGTCCTCCTTGATACCATCAAAGCAACCAATCATCTCTTAAACTGACTCCGCAAGAGAATCTCTTTCATGAGCAAGCCCTGTGAACGAGCGGGCAGAGCCCACACGCTTCCAGGTGCCTACTTGCTCGAAAGATTATGCCATTGCTCGACGAAGTAAAGCAGCTCCACTCCGTCAAGCATCTGGTTTTGATTCAAATCCTCAATACCCTGCAAACCACTGGTGTCCAAAGAACGCCAGTTCTGTGACAGGATAAACAGATCCGCCCAGTCCACAATCCCATCGCCGTTCAAATCCATCGGTACGGGCACCAAACGGTTGGGAAGAAGCCCCGTGTGCAACGGATCATGGCGATACATCGGCCAGGCATTTGTGGCTGTGGAGAATCCCGCTCCCACAACGTCCCAGACACGAATCTTGAAATCAGAATCACCAAAGACCACTTCTGCCTCGTCGTCGCCATCGAAATCCCCAATCGACGGACAGGTCGTGATTGAAGCACTGACCTGAGCGAACGGCTGAGGAGCGGCTCCAGGAGCACCGAAGGCGTCGGACAGGTCACTGCGAAGCGCATAGACTTGGCCTTCATAGGTCGCAACGACTATCTCCTGTACTCCGTTGGATGCCATCTCCGACGGATGCGCCAGATCGGCCACCACAGGCGAGAGATAAATATGCTGGTTGTCTGGAAGCCTTCGCGAAGCGACTATCGTCCCCGAAGCGTCCACAACGTTCACCGTACCGTCCATCGCCGCTGCCA
>JAKQFZ010000141.1 GCA_029558215.1 Candidatus Omnitrophota bacterium | reverse complement strand
GCACCGACAAGAAGAGCAGGACGTGGCGATGCCAACGATCTTGTTATGCTCGATGAACTTCGTGAGCATCGCGACTGGGAGACATGGTCAGCTGCAGTTGCTTCGATTACCGCGAAGCCGAACGGAATGACCATTTGTTTTTCAAATGCCGGAGATCCTGACAGTATTGTTCTTCGACAGATACGTTCTCAGGCAATCGAAAGCATTGATGGTACCAAGTCGAATGATTTTGGCGGAAATGTTGATGCAGATTCACTGGGATTGTTCGAGTGGTCGGCTCCCGATAAAGCTGCCACAGACAATATGAGTGCTTTAGCACAGTCTAATCCTGCGCTTGGTTACGGAAAATTGACAGAGAGAGCTATTATCTCGAATCGCGACACCTTCCCGGAATCGAAGTTCCGTTCCGAGTGTATGTGTCAACAGGTTGAGACGATCCTTCCGGAACCATTCCCGGACGGTTCATGGGAAGGCGGCAAGAACGAGGATTCGTTCATCGTTCCCGAATCTCCCATGTGGTTCGGCATAGATATGTCACAGGACAGGAAGTACACCGTCATCGCAGTCTGCGGAATGCGAGAAGACGGAAGCTACCATGTCGAGATTGTAGACAGAAGGATCGGTTCAGAGTGGGCTGTCGATTGGTTCCGCGCTCGTGCAGGTAAATATGGTGGCATGAACTTGGCATTCCAAGGACGTGGCGCACCTGTTAGCGGTCTCGCTGAACAGATCTGCACGATTGAAGGAATCGCGAGGTGTTCGCAGGAAGGTCCTGCTTTGACTGCAGGATGGAATCGTTTTTGGGACGCGGTCGCGGCTTGCGGTCCCGATGACAACAGAGGCGGAGTGAAAGTGTATCACTTGCCACAGCCCGTGCTCGATGCACCGGGCAGAACGTGCCAGATGAGGAATCTGGGGGGTGGAGTAATGCTTCCGGACAGAGTAAAGAGTCCGGACGATATAGGACCGTTAATGGCTTGCGCGATGGCATACGCTGCGGCCACAGCAATAGTTGAGAGAGAGAAGAAGGTGTACGAATCAGCCTACGCGAACGATGCTTCCCTTCTTTTCATCTGAAACAAAAAAAGAATGGAGGTATCGAAGTGATGCCCAGTATCATGGAACGCTGGAGAACTTTTAAGAGACCGGCAGTAGTGAATATCACCATATCGGGTGATGCTTCAACACAGGTGTTGAACTACACGGCGAAGCAGCTTTATCAGACTCAAGATAATCTGCAAGCCGTCATCAACTTCCTGTCGAACAGCATCGCGCAGCTCCCTTTGAAGGTCTACGTCCGCGACGGTGAGAACGAGAGAAGACGAGACCGAGATAGCGTCGCGGCCGAACTCCTCTGGAGACCGAACGCAGATCAGACAGAATTTGAGTTTATCAGAGCACTCGCGATTGAATACTTCGTATTCGGAAGTGTTTATGTCTGGCTTTTGCCGGACGTAGACAACGAGAGCGGCTATCAGCTCAGGATCGTTCCGTCTGAATGGATCATCAGTTCCGAGTCGGAATCCGCATACAGTCCGGACACGATCAGGATCTGCAGCAAGAATGGCGGCACGGCTGTCGACATTCCAAGGTCGGAGTTCATCCAGTTCAAGACTTATTCGGCAGGGAATCCTGGCGGCTATCTCTCACCGATCAGCGCTCTGAGGCATACCCTTGAGGAGCAGATCGGAAGCGGCCGCTTTAGAAAGCAGCTTTGGAAAAATTCGGGTGTGCTCAATGCACAGATCATCAGACCGAAGGATGTAGCTCCCTGGACTGAAGACCAGAAGTCCAACTTTGTTGAGGCATTCCGCGAGGC
>JAKQFZ010000137.1 GCA_029558215.1 Candidatus Omnitrophota bacterium | reverse complement strand
GGGCAGCTTGGTGGCGATAACCGAAGCGATATGCTGATGTTCTACCAGTTCGTGGTCAGACCGCTGCAGAACCGCCTGGCATTAGCTCTGGCAAACGAGTTCAACTTCGACTTCGGCTGGAACGTGAAGCCGGAGGACTTCAACTTCGGTAACCTGACCGAGGTGCTGCAGACTGCTGATGAACAACTCTTTATGCAGTATCGCAACCTGTAGGCTTTGGAGCGCAATAACTATGTATAACTATTCAACTGACAATCAACTTAACAACAATACAAAAGGAGGTAGCGTGAATCGTAAACGCACCATTCTCAAGGGAGAACTCCGCAATGTGGAAGTCGAGCTGGTCTCACTCCTCTTCGGAGAAATGACTCCCGCCAATCAAAAGGGTTTTGTGGTCAAGAATGCCAATGGCAGAAGCTTTGAACACAAGATCAACTCCACCAAGTTCAAAAGTGAAACGAGTGGCACTCAAGGACGGCTTTATGTCACTCTGATGGAGCCCAACATCCACGATTCCCAGGGTGACTATTACACTCGGGAAGAGATTCAGAAGGCCTGCGATCACTTCGCCAAACACGGCTTAGTCGGCAAGTGTGACGTCAATCACAACATGCAGCCGGTGCCTGAGTTCACTGTGGTCGAAAACTACATCCTCAAGACCTCTGACCGGGAGCACTTCCCCGATACCAAGGTGGGTGCCTGGGTCCAGGTCTTGAAGTGTGAAGATCTGGGCAGTGAGCTCTGGCAGAAGGTCGAGAAAGGCGAGTTCAATGGTGTCTCCATCTACGGACGAGCCGATGACTACCGCAGTGCGGAAGCGAGCCTGGCCGAGATCAAGAACGAACTCAACAGCCTGCGTAAGGTCGCGGAGCACAACAACAACTCCGAACTGCAGAAGGGCATTACCGCCATCACTGAGAAGATCAGTGAGTTGGAGAAGGGCAATCCCAACCTTCAGCTTGGCGATGCCATCCACAGCATCGAGAAGAGCCTCAAAGATCTCTCCGTCACCATGAGCAGAGCCATCTCCAAGTCCATACCCGGAGAACCGGATGCTAACCTCTCCAATGTGGACAAAGAGGTTACCATCGATGGTAACAAGATCATGGTCAAGGCTTCGCATCGGGAGATCTACAAAGGCATCTCCGATGTGGACTCAGGCAAGGCCATGAACATCCTGACGGCCAATACCACTTCGCTCTTCATTGACGAGGTTATCGGCAGCCAGCCCGGAGATACTCTCTCGGATATCTCGGTGCTACCACTCCTGAAGGACGAGAAGATCGACGTCGGCCTGATCGATGATCTGGTCTTCAAGAACTCTCTCGATGGCGCTTTGACAGCTCAGAACGTGAGTACAGCCGATCTATCCGTGCCCACCGGGATACTCAATGCCGAGTTCACTTTAGGCAGAGAGGTGGTCGAGTTCTACAAGGACAAGTACGGTGAAGATGCCTTCGGAGCCTATGTGGAGAACCATATCGCCAAGAAGACCGAGAAAGCCATCCGCATGCTGCTCTTCAAGGGTGATAGAGCCTCTGCCACTGCCAAGATCAAGGCTCTGGATGGAGTGATTAAACTGGCAACTACTGCCACTGACATTACCAACCTCTCCAAGGCCACCTATACCGACTGGGCGAAGCGCTTTGAAGCTGCTCTCCTGGCCTTCTCTGATGAGATGCTGGAAGAGCAGGAGAACTTCAAGTTCTACGTCAGTCATAAAGACCTGATCCGCATCCGGGCCGAACTCGCCAAGCGTGAGACCGGAGCCGGAGACCGCCTGCTGCTTGAAGGTGGCAACGTCTCCTTTGCGGGTATCCCTGTAAAGCCCCGTCTTATGGATGCCGATTACATCATCGGCGGTCTGCCCAAGTTCATCATCGTCGGCTATCGCACCGATGCCGAACTCAAAGTAGAACACCACGGAAGCGATTGGAAGTACCACTGGTACATCCGTATCCGTCCCGGCATCACCTACATTTCCGGCTTCGTGAAAGTGTTCAAACTCACCAC